>JBAXYW010000366.1:0-4368 GCA_041670605.1 Lentisphaeria bacterium | reverse complement strand
TTTGACATCCGGAATAAAGCCCATGTCGAGCATTCGGTCCGCTTCATCAATAATTAAAAACTTCAGTAGGGAGAAATCAACGATACTCTGGTTCAGGTAATCGATCAGCCGTCCTGGGGTGGCCACAACCAAGTCACATCCGGCGCTGAGCAGCCGCCGTTGCCGGTCGTAATCCATGCCGCCATAGACTGCAACAACGCGCAATGGGGTATAGATGCTAAGCAGTTCCGCATCTTTGGCAATCTGGATGGCCAGTTCTCGGGTAGGAGCCAGGACCAGTGCAAACGGCTGATTTGGCCTGCGCTGTTGCTTGGAATTCAAGTATGCCTGAATGATGGAAATCAGGAAGACGGCAGTTTTACCAGTGCCGGTCTGCGCTTTGCCAGCCAAATCTTTGTCCGCCAGGGCAACCGGTAAGGCCATTTGCTGGATCGGTGTACATTTGCTGAACTGCAGATCAAGCAGGATGGCTTTAAGAAGGCGGGGATCCAAGGCAAAATCTTGAAAATAACAGTTTTCTTCTTCCCTGTTTTCTGGTTGCGGTACCTGCCAGTCCCCCTGACGTTTCTTGCTGGCCAGACCCACCATGGCTGGCGTAGCTTGGTCGTCGTTCCAGGATACTAAAGGCCGTAACGCTGCAGAGGATTTTGCCGACGCTATCGGTGGAGCTTTGGGAAAGGATGCTTCGGTTTTCTTCTTTTTCTTCTTTTTTTTCGCAGGACTGTCGGACTCCGGAGGCAAGGCGGAGGGCTTACTCAAAGGTACGTGCGAGGGTTCTGCAGTATCTGATGTGAATAATTTTTTAAAACTGCCTTTAAGGCGGGATAAAATACCGGATAACAAAATAAAATCTCCTGAAAACAGCTTAGCGTAAATCGGCGGAATGCATAATGATATAATATAAACGATTTATGCAGAAAAACAATGTTCAGGGAAAATCCACCGGTAAATCCGCGAATCGGTCGCAAACGCTCCGGCGAACCTGCTCCCGGCGGTCGCAAGCGACCGCCCACAGAACGACCGCCGGTAGTCGGCTTGTTTTTTTTTGTTTTTTGCGGGTTGGGCTTGACCGGAGGTAAAAAGGGGGTGAAATTAAGCTTTTTACCTTTCTGGAATTTTTTTCCCGGCGTCAGCATGCAGGAGTGCAGTTATGTCAGTTCACTTATTATCAGGAAATGAAGGCATCGCCCGTGGTGCTTATGAGGGCGGGGTGACGGCTGCGTTTGGCTATCCCGGAACTCCCTCGACCGAGATTCTAGAGAATCTGGTTCAATACAAAGACGAGGTTTATTGTGAATGGTCACCCAATGAAAAAGTTGCATTGGAAGCAGGGGTCGGCGCCTGCCTGGCGGGAGCCAGGGTTCTTGTCACGATGAAGCATGTCGGCTTGAATGTTGCGGCAGACCCGCTGCTGACCCTAGCCTATATTGGCGTGGAAGGCGGTCTGGTTCTTTGTGTAGCCGATGATCCTGGACAGCATTCTTCGCAAACGGAACAGGATACCCGGCAATATGCCAGGTTGGCAAAAATCCCTGTGCTGGAACCCTCGGACTCCCAGGAAGCCTGCGATTTTGTCCAAGCCGGCTTGGATATTTCAGAGCAGTTTCGTACTCCGGTGATTTTGCGCAGTACGACACGGGTAAGTCATTCCCGCAGCTTGGTGAAAAGCAGTGAACGCATAAAACTGGAGCGTGAGATTGCGTTCTGCAAGGATCCCGCCCGGCATTGTCCATTGCCGGTTTGGGGACGCAGGATGCGTCGTGAGCTGGAAGATCGATTGCAGCAAATGACCGTGGCGGCAGCGAATTCACCCTTGAATCGGATGGAACTGCGGGACGGAAAACTGGGAATCATTACTTCCAGTATTGCGTATCAGTATGTCCGGGAAGTTTTTCCGGAAGCCTCCGTGCTGAAATTAGGCTGGGCGTATCCATTTCCGGATTCATTGATCCGGACTTTTGCCGAAAAGGTCGAGCATCTTTTGGTGATAGAAGAACTCGATAACATTCTCGAAGAGCATGTCAAAGCGCTGGGCTTCCCCTGCGATGGGAAAAATTTTGTGCCGGTTTGCGGCGAGCTTTCGGTGCCGGCAGTACAGGCCGTGCGGAATGCTTTGGAGGGCAGAGAGCAGGCGATTCCGCTCAGCCGTTATCCGCTGGAAAATTTGCCGGGGCGTCCGCCGGTATTCTGTCCCGGCTGCCCGCATCGGGGGATTTTTTACGGGCTGACGAAATTTGATGTTCTGGTGACCGGGGATATCGGTTGCTACAGCTTGGCGGTTTTTCCACCGCTGAACCGGACTGACGTTATCCTTTGTATGGGGGGCGGCATTTCGATGGCGCATGGCTTGGAAAAATCCGGAGAAAAGCGGAAAGTTGTCGGCGTTGTCGGCGATTCCACATTCTTCCATTCGGGGATTACGGGACTTCTCGATATCGTTTATAATCGTGGTACGGCAACTATTATTGTTGTGGACAATCGGACGACGGCCATGACCGGACATCAGGATCATCCGGGCACTGGACGCACTCTGATGGGCGAAAATACCAGGGAAGCGTCAATCGAAGCACTGGCACGCGCTTGCGGAGTGCAAAGAGTCCGTACGGTAAATCCATATAATCTCAGCGAAGTGCATACTGCGCTGAGTGAAGAATTGGCCGCTGACGAACCCTCGCTGATTATTTCCCGGGCACCCTGTCCGTTGAAGGAGCGTCACGATGTTGGACCCAAAATGCGCATTGACAGCAGTAAGTGCAAACGCTGCGGAGCTTGTTTGAAGCTGGGCTGTCCGGCCATTGAAAATTCCGATGGGGTCATCCGAATCAACTCGCTGATGTGTGCGGGTTGTGGGATTTGTGCTGAGGTTTGCCGTTTTGCAGCGATTATGCCGGAAAAGGGGGAGGAAGTATAATGAACAGCCAGAAAACGACCAGCATTGTCATGACGGGTGTCGGCGGCCAGGGGATTCTTTTGGCCAGTGAAGTGACTGCGAGAACGGCCATTCTCTGTGGTTTACAGGTCAAAACCAATGAAGTCCACGGTATGGCTCAGCGTGGTGGCTCGGTGATCGCTCAAATTCGTTTTGGCCGTGAAGTTTACAGTCCTCTGGTAGCCGAAGGAACAGCGGATGCTTTGCTTTCTCTCGAAGCCGTCGAAGCTTTGCGTTTTCATCAGTATCTGAAGCCGGATGGGCTGGCCGTCGTATCCAATCAACAGGTCATCCCGGTAACGGTTTCCTCCGGAGGAGCACTTTACCCGGATCCCGAAAAACCATTGCGTGAAGTTTTTCCTCGATTGCTGTATCTGGATGCGTTGGCGGAAGCGCAACAACTGGGTGAGGCGCGAGCCGCAAATATCATCTTGGTCGGAGCCTTGGCGAAACATCTGCTGCTTCCCCTGACTGCTTGGGAAGAAGCCCTGAAACTTTGTGTCAAGGCTAAAGCTTTGGAAAGCAATCTGGCGGCCTTTCACCGGGGAATGAGCTTGGCTGGAGAATGTCCCTGAGCCGTAATGCTTATTTTTTGTCCGCGTGATACAAGTGGACATCCTGCTGCGGGAAAGGAATCGAAATACCTTCTGCATCAAAACGCTTTTTGATTGTTTCATTCATCGCAAAAAGAACATCCCAATAGTCGGCGGTTTTCACCCAGGGACGGACGGCAAAGTTAATACTGCTGCTGCCCAATTCAGCAACCACGATCATCGGCTTGGGATCCGGCAGAACCCGGCTTTCTTCCTGGATGATTTTTTCCAGGACGTTGCGGACTTTATCCAAGTCATCACTGTAGCTGACTGAGGCGATCACATTCAGACGGCGTTGTGGTTTGGCAGAATAGTTGGTGATCGTATCCGCAGAAATTTTATTATTCGGAACAATAATCTTTTTCCCATCGATGGATTTGAATTCTGTCGTGAAGATCCCAATCTCTTCGACAATGCCGCCAATGCCGCCGGCTTCCACGTAATCTCCGACTTTGAAGGGTTTGAAGATAATCAGTAATAAACCTGCGGCAAAATTCGTTAAGGAACCTTGCAGAGCCAGACCGACGGCTAGGCCGGCGGCACCTAATACTGCGACAAAGGAAGCCGTCTGTATTCCCAGCTGTCCCAAGGCTGCAATGATGATAAAAACAATTAAGATGTCATAACTGAGATTGCAGATAAAAGAAATCAGAGTTTCTTCCAAATGACTTTTTAGCATCAGACGACGAAGTAGGCCTCGTAAACACATGGCAATCCAACGGCCAATGATAAAAATTGCGATGGCGGCCAAGGCTTTCAAGCCATATAAAGTCAGCCATTCAATCAGTTTTTCTGCTAAACTCTGCATTTCGTCGACTCCTAAATTCTCAAGTTGCATGCGAATCC
>JBAXYW010000365.1:0-4374 GCA_041670605.1 Lentisphaeria bacterium | reverse complement strand
TAGCCTGCATAAAATAAATTGTAAGGGCGCAGCATCTCATTGATTTCGGCAGTGATGACCCCGGGTTCAACGGTAATAGTCAGGTTTTGCCGGTCAATTTCCAGTATTCGGCTCATTCTTGAACAATCCAGCACCAGTCCCCGATACAGTGGAACTGCTCCGCCGGAAAGACCGGAACCCGCGCCGCGGGCAGTGACGGCAATGTGATGCTGGTTGGCAAAACGCAAAATTGCGGAGATTTCTTCTGCAGAAGCGGGACGGACAAGTGCCTCCGGCAAAACCGTTTCACAATGAGCGGCTTCGTCATGACTGAAAGCCTGCAGCCGTTCCGGGTCGTCAAAGATCACATTGGCATTGCCGACGATGCGGATTAATTCATCAACGTGAACCTGTGCAAGCGGCGTATATTCCGGTTTAGTAGGGTTCTTCATATTGGCCTCCCGACTTCGCATCACGCTTTTTCAATGCGGTAATTTTTTCGCTCAATAACGGCAATATCGTAAACAAATCACCACAGATGCCCAGCTCGCAATATTGAAAGATCGGGGCTTCGGGGTCGGAATTGATGGCAATGATTGTATCGGAGGTCTGCATCCCTGCCAGATGTTGAATCGCCCCGGAGATCCCGGCAGCAAGATAAACCTTTGGAGAAACCGTTTTCCCGGAAAGGCCAACCTGCGCTGCATAGGGCAGCCAGCCACGGTCAACCGTTTCACGGCTGGCACCAACGGCAGCCCCGAGTTGTTTGGCCAGTTGCTGCACCAGAGATAGATTATCGGCCTTTTTGAAACCTCGTCCGGCGGCAATGACCACATCGGCATCCTGAACCCCATATTTTTCAGTACTTGGGGTAAAAGCAAGCCGCCGCACTCGGCTGCGCAACAGTTCCTGCGGGGGTGCCCAACGGATAATTTCACCCGAGCGGCCTGCTTGTATTGGAGCAGGGTGCAGGGCATGCGGGCGCACTGTCGCCATCTGCGGACGGCATTCCGGGGTTTTGATCGTCGCCATGATATTTCCACCCGCCGCAGGGCGGGTTTGCAGCAGCAGTCCGGTGTCAGGCTCAATATCAAGTTTTGTGCAATCCGCAGTCAGCCCGGTACGCAGTTTCCCGGCGACATAAGGCAGCAAGGTGCGTCCAGTTGTTGTGGCCGCAGCAATCAGAATTTCCGGTTTTTCGTCGTTGATTAGTTTCATCAGGCAGGCAGCATAGGGTTCTGGCTGAAAAACCGCCAGTTCAGCAGCAGTGACATGCAGTACCCGATCCGCTCCCCGTAAGATAAGCTTTTGTAACTCTTGGTCAGGAAGCTGATCTCCGAAGATCAGCGCGCTCAGCGCCAAGTTGCGTTTTTCGGCCAGAGCAGCGGCCCAATTCAACAGCTCGTAGCTCACTTCACAGAGTTGACCGTCTTTCTGCTCGGCCAGAATCCAGATTCCGGAGTTCGGCGGGTTCATAATACCCCCTTTCCCTGTAACAGAGCAAGGATCCGCTCGGTGGCGAAATCCGCGCCCGCGGGATCCTGCGCTGAAATCCGCTCGCATTGCTTGAAGTGACTCGGCTTGAAAATCGTCGTAACTCGAGTTGGTGAGGCTTTCAAACCGGTGTCTTCAAGTGGGAGAGCCAGATCTTCGGCATTGATAACACGAATTTCAGCCTGCCGAGCCTTGCGTTTGCCTTGCAAAGTAGGCAGCCGGGGCACTGAGGCTTCTTTCAATACACAGACAAGAACAGACCCGGTAACTGCGACGCTTTCATAACCATCTTCAAGCAAACGCCGGATCTGCCAGCCTCCAGAAACGGCTTGTATGGAACTGGCAAACGTTACCACCGGAAGATCCAGCAGGGCGGCCAAAGCCGGCCCAGTCTGACCGGTTTCCCCGTCGGTGGCTCGTTCACCACAAAGGATCAGATCATAAGAACCCAATTGCTCGATGCCAGCTGCCAGCGTTCTGGCCGTACACCAGGTGTCTGAACCGGCAAAGGCGCGGTCGCTGAGCAGAATTCCATGATCTGCGCCCATGGCCACGGCTTCCTTCAAGACAGCCGCTGCGGCCGGCGGCCCCATGCTTAAACAGTCCAAACGATTCTCAGCACTCTGGTTGCGCAGCTGCAACGCACACTCCAAGGCATGTAAGTCGAGTGGGTTGATTACCGAACTGGAAGCTTCCCGGATCAGCGTCCCCGTCGTCTCATCCATCCGAATGGCTTGACTTTCGGGCACCTGCTTGATCAATACTAAAATATTCATACATTTACTCCACTGTATTTCATGCCTCAAACTGGCTGGCTAGCCTTGCTTGCGGACTTAGGAATTGCTGATCTCACAGAGTTTGCTCAGCTCATCAAACTTGAAGTCTAAATCCATAACCGCAATCATTTTGCCGGAAGGATCATAGATCGGCTCGGCAAAGGTCATGATTAAACGTCCGGTAAATTGAGAGAAAAAAAGGTCGGAACAGTAGGGGACACCTGTCGTTTTAACGTTGACAAACCACTCCTTTTCATTGAAATCTACGTTCAACAAGGAACGGAACAAGCCTTTGTCGCCTCGCTGCGTATGTACATTGCATAACTGATGTCCAGCCAAATTGGTGATCGCAAGAAACTGAACCGAGGGTTCGGAGCGGATGATTTTCTTCAAAAAAGGTTCCAGTATCTTGGGATTCATCGACTGAATTTCCTCAGCCCCGCAGATACTTTGCGCTAGGGCGCGCCCTTTTTCCATCGCTTCTTTTTTGACCTTTTCAAAATTGGATTCGAACATGCTGGGAATATGGTGCTTGGTCTGGGCAATCATTTCATCCGTGGAAATACTCGACGTCCTTCCCTGCGCATATTGTTCCATGACCCAGTCATAGATGCGCCGGACTCCGGGATGGCGTTTGCTGATCAGTTCATGTTCCACCGCAGGCGAATCTTTTACGTATTCATTTAGCCATTGCGCAATGCCGGCCATGCCGGATTTGTCGGTCACTGTGATTTTAATTTCCCGCTTCAACAGGGCTTTCGTGTCGAAAATACTGTAAATTTCCGGATTCTTCAGTAGCCCATCGGCATGAATACCGGCCCGAGTGGTATTACATTCCGATCCCACAAAGGGATAATTTTCCGGGATGATTGCCTCGACTTCGTTGCGATAAAAATCAGCAATATCGGTGATGACCGTGGTGTCGATGCCGCAACGCTCGCCTCGTAATGCCAGATATTCGATGATGGCGCCTTCGAGGGGGGGATTTCCGGTGCGTTCGCCAAAGCCGAGCAGGGAAGCATTCAGGCTAGATACGCCATACATCCATGCCGTGACGGCATTCACATGCACCTTGTGAAAGTCATTGTGCCCATGCCATTCCAATTGTTCACTGGGAAAGCCAAGCTCATGATGAAACGCATAGGCCAAGCGGGGAACGCTACGAGGCAGGCAGGCTCCGGGATAGGTGACGCCATAGCCCATTGTATCACACAGCCGGATTTTGATCGGAGTTTTACTTTCTTGGGAAAGCTTGAGCAATTCCTCGGCAAAGGGAAGGCAAAAGCCGTATATATCCGCCCGAGTAATATCTTCAAAATGACAACGGGGGGTAATTCCTGCAGAGAGGGCTTCTTTGACAATGCCCAGATATTCATCCAGAATTTTTTTCCGGTTTTTTTTCAGCTTTAGGAAGATATGATAATCCGAAACGGAGGTGAGAATACCGGTCTCTTTCAGCCCAAGTTCCTTGACCAGAGCAAAGTCTTCCGCATTGGCACGAATCCAGCCCGTAATCTCCGGATAACGGTGCCCTAAAGCCTGACAACCCGCAATGGCTTCCCGGTCGCGCTTGCTATAAACAAAAAATTCACTTTGCCGAATGACGCCATGCGGCCCGCCTAATCGATGCAGATAATCAAAAATGCGCACAATGTGTTCGGGTTTATACGGAGGCCTGGCTTGCTGTCCATCGCGAAACGTTGTATCCGTAATCCAGAGATCTTTCGGAAAACAGGCCGGTACCTCAATCCCGTCAAAAAGAATTTTAGGCACTTCCGTATAAGGAAACTGCTCCCGAAGTAAATTGGCCTCCTTACTATCGTCCAGTGGGAAAGAACGGGGCTTGCTTTTCAAGACAGAAAATTTTTTATTCATAATACACCTGTAGTTTGAAAAGGTGGAAAAACGAGTAAGACGTTTTAAATTAATAGATGCAAGACAAAAATACAATTAATGAGAACACGAATTTGACATAAAAGCCGTTTTTTTTGTCAAAAATGTGTCCGGCATAAAAAAGTTACGTTTGGAATATAAATACCAGCCTACAAATACAAGGCAAGTTTTTTTGCCGCAACAGTCTAAAATAGTCTTGAAGGAAAGGGTTTGAAGACCGTGTTACCATTTT
>JBAXYW010000364.1:0-4392 GCA_041670605.1 Lentisphaeria bacterium | reverse complement strand
TGATGCAGGCCGCCTTCATTGTCATTGATGAAAACCGAGGCGGTGATATGCATGGCATTGCACAGCAACAGGCCTTCCTTGATGCCGGATTCACACAGACAATCCTCAATCTGCGGCTGAATGTGAACTATTTTTCGGCGTTGGGGGACGTTGAACCATAATTCCTTCCGATAGCTTTTCATGGAAATCCTCCTATGATTCGGGTGAATTTACGGGGGACTGGGCGGATTTCATGACCCGGTGGTGCACGAGCAGATAAAGCCCGGTCAGGATAGCTAGGCCAAGAATAATCCACAGCATATGTTCCTGGATCATCTGTGTGCCTTGTGAAATCATTTCCTGATAAGTCAGGTCAGCAGTCAGATGACCGAACCAGGCGCCAATGAACATCAGTACCAGACACCAAAAACCCGCACCAAGGGCGGTAAACATCGAGAAGCGTTTAAGATTCATGTTGCAGAGCCCAGCGGGCAGCGAGATCAACTGCCGGATGCCCGGCAGCAGGCGGCAGACAACAGTTGCCAGTTCGCCATATTCGAGGAAGATTTCATCGGCCCGGTTGAGGGTGGCTTCCGAGAGAAAGAAGTATTTCCCATAACGGTGTAGAAAAGGTCTGCCGAGTTTCCGGGCCAGGTAATAGTTCAGATAGGCCCCAGCCAGCGAGCCCGACAGACCAGACAGAAAGGCGAGGAAGAAGTCAAGGCTGGTGATTTGGAAGGTTAATTCTCCGCGCCAAGCCAGAAAGCCCGCCGGGATCATGACGACTTCACTGGGAAAAGGGATCAAGGAGCTCTCCACCGCCATGAAGAAAAAAATCAGGAAAAACCCCCATACGGGAGCATATGCAGCCAGGTTTTCGATATGCAGAGCGAGTGTTTCAGTCATTGAGGGTATTTCAGTTTTTTTGCTGCCCAGCGGGCAAGTTCTTCCCGGTTGATTTTGGCATTATGGCGAACATCGACCGGGAAAGAGGGATGGAAAAAGACGTGCCGGATGGGCGTGGTCAAGGGATTGCAGGCGGCGGTCTTGAGAATGTCAGAGTCGCTGAGGCAGTGATTCTGTTCGGTTTCGATGATGATGGCTGGGATTTGTGTCGGGCGTTTACCGATTCCGACCAGTGCGGAGCGTTTTACGCCAGGAAGCTTATTGAAGATTGCTTCACAGGGGATGCTGAAAAGGGTTTGCTGTTTGCCGGCTTCCGTATGGATTTCCACGCGGTGTGCTTTGCGTCCGCAGAACCAGAAGCGGCCTTGCCGGTCGAAATAGCCGACGTCTCCGACCCGATGCCAGACCTTGGCACCATCCTGGATTTTAGCCAGCCGGGTCGCTTCCGGTTTCCGATAGTATTCCTTGGTTACGCAGGGGCCGCTGACACAGAGTTCACCCGTTTCTCCCAGTGGCAATTCCTGTGCATCCTGCATGATGGCGATGGGAAGATCGCTGATGGTGATGATTTTCGTCTGGATTTCCGGGATGGGTTTGCCGACGCAGGTGCCTTTTCCAGCACTTGTGGCTTCCTGAGTTTCAGCCAGCATTTCACTGCCGCGGAAGTTGGCGATCGGGAGCGATTCAGTAGCACCGTAAGGGGTGTAGGTTTCCGCACCGGAATCCAGCAGAAGATGAAGCAGTCTTTCGTGTACTTGTGCAGGCACGGGAGCGCCGGCCATGATGACCCGACGTAACCCGGGTAAACGGATTTTTTTTTCGCAAGCATAACGCGAGACCTGATCCCAGAGCGTTGGCGAACCGAAGGAATAGGTCACCGGCAGATTGCGGATCGGCTCCAGAATACGCTCCGGATTGACTGAAGCAGGTTTGCTGGGATCCATGTCCGGAATAACAACGGAAGCCCCTAGGGCGATGCTGAACAGCGAGAACAAAGGAAAACAGGCTAGATCCATTTCACCAGGTTTAATCCCGTATTCCCGTTGCACCAAGCGCACCTGGGTATTGAAAATGCGATGTGTGTAGGAGACTCCCTTGGCCGGGCCAGTGCTGCCAGAGGTAAAAAGAACTGCAGCCAGATCGTCTGGTTCCATCTCATGAATCGGAAAAGGCTTTTCTCCTCCTTGCAGTTCGGCAATGGTACGTCCACCCCAGAAGCGATATTTCCCCAAGGTGATATTGATTTTTACAGAGCGAAAAAAACGGCGTGTCAGCAGACGAAGAAGGTGAGCGGACGGGATTCCGAGAAAGACTTCCGGTTCCATCGAACGTACACAGGAAAGAAAATTTTTCCAGCCCATGCCGGGATCAATCAATACCGGGACTGCCCCGATCTTGAAGATGGCGAAAAGCAGGGAGTAGAAGTCCAGGGACGGGCGAATCATCAGCAGAGCTTTTTGACCGGGGCAAACGCCGAGAGCCTGCATCCCCCAAGCGAAAGAATCACTGCGTTCATGCAGTTGCTTGAAGGTCAGATGCGTATAGGCGACACGTCCGAAGGCATCCCGGCTCTCCGGGAAAAAAACGGCGTTGCTACGTGGCTGTTCGCTGGCCTGTTGATTCAGCAGTTGGGCAATATTATGGATTGAGGAAGGCATACATGACTCAAGAGTTATTCAATAAAAAAACGGTGGATGCAGTACATGCCGCAACGGTCAGGCAACCCTACTGCAAACGCTGTTGCTCTAAATTGCGTGTGGCGTTTCCGCTTGAGTGTCAGACGGCCATCAGTTCGGTTTCTTTTTCTTCCAGAATTTTATTGACCAGTTCGATCATTTTATCGGTCAGTTTCTGGATGTTTTCGGTTTTCGTTTTCAGCTCATCTTCAGTAATTTCAGAGGCCTTCTGAGCTTTTTTCAATGCTTCATTGGCATCCCGTCTGGCATTGCGGACTTCTACTCTGCTTTCTTCTGCGCGCTTGCGAACCAGCTTGGTCATATCCTTGCGGCGTTCCTCACTCAGTTCCGGAATTGGCAGGCGGATGACGCGTCCGTCACTGACCGGACTGATGCCCAGATTGGATGCCTGGATGGCTTTTTCGATACTCTTGACGGCATTCTGATCCCAGGGCTGGATCACCAGCAAGCGTGCTTCCGGTGCGGTCACGCTGGCAATGTCTTTCAGGCGAGTCTGGGCTCCATAATATTCCACCATGATCCCATCGACTAGTGCTGGTGAGGCTTTCCCGGTGCGCACCGCCGCAAAACTTTTTTTCATGATTTCCACGGCCTTGTCCATGGCTTCCTGAGTTTCTTCCACGATCAGGCTGATTTCTGACATGTTTTTTCCCTTTCCTTGCGATGTTTACTTATTACTGACCAGCGTCGCGTTTTGAAAATTTCCCTGCAGTATTTCCGCTAAGACGCCCGGCTCGCCAAATTTAAAAACAACAATTGGCAGGTCATTGTCCTGACAGAGTGAGAAAGCCGTTGAATCCATGATTTTCAAGTGTTCATTGAGTGCTTGGTGGAAAGTGACGTGTTCGTAGCGCACTGCAGCAGGATTTTTCATTGGGTCTTCGCTGTACACTCCATTGACTTTTGTCGCTTTAAAAACAGCATCTGCTTTGATTTCACAGGCTCGTAAAGCTGCAGTGGTGTCGGTGGTGAAGAACGGGTGTCCGGTACCAGCAGCAAATAACACAACGGTAGCAATATTTAAGAGGCTGTCCGCTTTACGGTAATCAAAGGGTTCCAGCACGCCATTGATGGCCAAGGAGGACTGGATTTCGGCCGGGATATTCAGGGATTCGAGTGCATCGCGAACTGCTAACGCATTCATCGCGGTGGCCAGCATGCCAATATAGTCGGCGCAATTGCGATCCATCCCCCTGCGACAACCCGATAAGCCGCGGAAAAGATTTCCTGCTCCCAGGATCACGGCGACTTCTGAACCGGAAGCAATCGCTTCCCGGATTAATTCGGCGGTCGCTAAAACAGCTTCAGGGTCAATACTACCGTTTTCACCCTGTAAGGCCTCCCCGCTAAGCTTTAAAAGAATTCGCTTGAAATATGGTGTCTTGTCCATCGAATGTGAGTCCCCTTCTTGAACTGTACTGTGAAACAAACCCTCAAAACGTATCTGCTTCGGGCATATTAAAACAGTAAAACCTCTGCGTAATTTCGCAAGTCGTTCCGGAAAAGTATTTCCTGTAAAAACGGACTTCTGAAGCGAAAAACGGCAATGCTCTGCGTTTTGCCGGCAGATTGTCGGGTGCGGGGACGAGAACGCGGGCTGGTGCCCGTTTTTGTAAGTTGTAAGTCGTAAGTCGTGGGGTGTGGGGTGTGGGGTGTGGGGCATTGGCGCTAACTTAAAATATATCGAGGTGTGAAGCGAATCATTGAGGTGCCCCTACAGGGCACTATTTACAAACAACTCGCCTACCCCGGGCGTTGCCCGGGGCTAAGATGAGGCCGCCCCTACGGGGCTAGCAAATAGAACAGAATA
>JBAXYW010000363.1:0-4439 GCA_041670605.1 Lentisphaeria bacterium | reverse complement strand
AGTCGATTTGCATGGTTATCCCAAAAAGCGTATTCTGTTCTATTTGCTAGCCCCGCAGGGGCGGCCTCATCTTAGCCCCGGGCAACGCCCGGGGTAGGCGTGTAGTTTGTAAATAGTGCCCTGGAGGGGCACCTCAATGATTCGTTTCACACCCCGATATATTTTAAGTTAGCGCCAATAGGCGTCCTCGCCGGCATCCCGGGTCGTGGTTCGTTTACGTCTTGAAAAACAGAGGCGTCAAAGTCAGACTTCTGGCTCTTAAATTTTGTTTTTGAGCAGATGGAGCCAGGAACTTTGAATTATTTTGGGCATGTGGGACAGCATAAGGCAAAACTTGGTGTGAAATAATGGTGGCGAAGAATCTAAAACAAGAAGAAAAGCTGTGGAACAGCAGTTGGAACATCCTAAAGCTGGAAAATGAGTGCCGAATTCCAGTTGAGTAGAAGAAATCAAAAATCAAAAATGAGTTTAGGCAAGAAAACAGTTAATTAATGAGAAAAATCGGATTTGATATGCCCGTTTTTGAAGCCTATGGGATGAATATGAAACGAAATCGAGTATGCGACGTTTTCACACTCTCAACAGGAGAAACCGATGATGGATATTCTGGTGACCACTCTTGGCAAAACCGCAAAACAAGGCGGACGCTACAGTACGCTGAACTACCGCTTTGACGATGGCTTCGAATTCGCAAGTTCTTTTTTCATGCAGGCGCTTTTGGAATACCGAAAACACCTCGGTCGTACCCCGGACAAAGTGTTGGTGCTGGGTACCGCGTCTTCGATGTGGGATGCCTTGCTGGAACAAACCAGCCTAGATGATCTGGAGCTTGTGGAGACCCTGTTGCGAGAGAGCAAATCGGGCGCAGTATCGGCAGGCACTCTGAAACGGCTTGGCTATGCTCTGGCCGTACTGTTCGGGGTTGATATTCAGTGTGTTTTGATTCCGCTTGGTAGAACAAGCGTCGAACAGGCCGAAGTTCTGCGCATCATCGCAGAACAAATTCCGGAGAAGGCTACGGTCTGTTTTGATGTGACGCATGGATACCGTACCCTGCCTTTGCTGGAACTCCTGTCGGTCTTCTACCTGATTCAAGTGCGACAGGCCAGAATTTCAGACATCTTCTACGGGGCGGGCGATATGAAAGACGAGAAAACCAATCCGGCGACCGCCCCGGTCATCCGGCTGGACTTCATCAAGGATATGTTGGCTTGGCTGACAACTCTGCCGATGGCTGAAAAAACTGGACGTTTTGACAAACTCGCCGGACTTTTTCCGGAAGAATCGCCCCTGGCAGGGGCACTGACCCGGTATAGTCTGCACCTGCGCACCAATCAGACTGCTGCTGCCCACGCCAGTGCCGAAGAAGTTGCCGTCTTGCTGCAGGAGCCTTTTGCGGATCCGGTTGCTGAACTCTACCGTCCGGCTCTGCTGAGCAAATTAAACTGGCGCAGCGGTGATGATCTGGCTGTCTGGCAAATCCTCTCGGCCAAAGCGGCTTTGCGCGCCGGAGATCTGTTGCGAGCAACCGTACTTTTGCGGGAGGCCAGGATTTCCCTGGAACTGCCGCCGGATCAACAGGCTGCATGGGAAGCTCGTGAACAGGTCAACAGCAAGCTCAATCGGGATACCGATCAGCATGCCGAATTGCTGACTGCATTGCGCAATTGCCTGGCACATGCCGCGATTCCCGGTTCGACCAGCACCGGCAAAAAAATCAGCAGGCTGTTGACTGACAACGTGGAATTGACGGAAACACTGCAGCAAATTGCGGATCAGTATTACGTTCAAAGCCGGAACCGTCAAACGGCACAGTAGATTTTGTGGAGGATGTGGGATGCCGACTCTGTATATCAATGGACGCGATGTGGAAGCCCGTCTCGATGATCGAAGGGTGGCCTTGAATCATTTTGATTATGCGAAAGATGATATAAACTCTTCGACAGTGCCACTGTTTGATGTTGAACGTGTCGTCTTGATCGGCTATCCAAAAATCACGATGCAGTTGCAGCATCACTTCATTTATCATGGAATTCCCGTATTTTTTCTGTCACCGCATGGGCGCTGGGTGAGTTCCATGCTGCCCAATACCAACGGCAGTGCATTCCGGCGTCTTCGTCAATATGACGCGGCCCGCAATGAAAACCTGGCCTTGACCGCTGCCAGGCAGCTGATCCATGCAAAAATCCGCAATATGCGGCGGGTTTTGCAAAGACTGGCAGCCAATCGGGAACTATCCGAAGAGACTGCTCAACAGGATGTCTGCAATTCGCTGTTGCAATATGCACAAGGGCTGAGTGATGCGGAAACCCTGGCTTCCGTACGTGGTATTGAAGGCATTGCCAGTGCCGTTTATTTCCGCCGTTTGGCCGCCTTTTTTCCGCCGGAACTGCCTTTCCTTTCCCGCAACCGCCGCCCGCCGCGCGATGCCGCCAATGCCATTCTGTCCTGGACCTATGCGATCGTCATGGCTGAAGTCGATGCGGCGATTCGCTGCGCGGGACTCGATCCCTGCCTGGGCTTTCTGCATGAAATCAGCTATGGCCGGCCATCGCTGGCATTGGACTTGCTGGAGCCGCTCCGAGCCCCTCTGGGGGATTTGCTCGCACTCAATTTGCTGAACCATAAATTGCTGCGGCAGGAACATTTTGAAAACAATCCCGAAGATGGCGGTGTTTATCTGAAAAAGGAGAGCCGCAGGATTTTCTTCTCGGAGTATGAACAGTATATGGAGCGTTTTTTTGCGGAAAGCAAAGGCGGGTCTAGGGTGACCTTTCGCCGGGTGATCCGGGCGATGGTCAATGCCGTTTGTGAAATGGTTGAGGCTGGAAAAGAGCCGCAATTCTTCCTGATGCCATGATCGATGAAACGGAAAACTGGGATCAGCCGGTGGAATGGTTTAACCGTTACTATCCGGCTGCCGAAGAAGAGGAAAACCCTGCCGACAAGGAATGCCGTTATATGCTGCGTCTGGTTGCTTACGATATTGCCAATGCCAATCGTCTTCGCAAAGTCGCAAAAACCTGTGAACTGTATGGCATCCGAATCGAAAAAAGCGTTTTCGAGTGCGACTTGAAAGTGGAATTGTTTGAGAAACTTTGGCTGGAACTCATTGATATTATTGATGAGGAGGAGGACTGTATCATCGCCTATAAAATCTGCAAGTCTTGTCTCAAAGATGTCGAACTGCTTGGGCTAATCACCCGTCCCAAAAAAGTGCTGTGCTATTTTGTCGGCTGATCTTCATCCCGCTGAACAAGTATTCTGAGGTCTGTCAAAGCAGTAGAAGCACAGACCTCTGAAACCACAAGCAACGTCCATCATTACAACAACCGGCCAACTGACATAACCATCTTAATATCCGACCCGTTCGGCGGCGGAAAATTAAACAGCAGGTTCCCCTCAAGCGCCGCCGAACCTTGCAATCCAATAACTTAGGATGAAAATTACGATGTTTTATGCCGATCTGTATGACCCAAAAACAAGCATTTTACCCCCGCCGCCGATAAAGATTGCTATTCCCCTCAATTGCAATATAGTATTACACCGACAGTCCAAATCAGGACTGCAGCCGAAAGGCGATTATGACAGTAGTGGTTCCTTGACGGTAAAGACAAGATTACTAAACTGTCCAAATCAGGACTGCAGCCGAAAGGCGATTATGACCCCATGGTGGGGGAGGCTGTAATGATCTATAGGAAAGATCAGTCCAAATCAGGACTGCAGCCGAAAGGCGATTATGACAGTCACTGCTGCGGAATTGATGCACGCCGTGAGCACACGGGTCCAAATCAGGACTGCAGCCGAAAGGCGATTATGACTCCTGATTGCCTTCATTGTCGAACGATTTGAGGGACGGTCCAAATCAGGACTGCAGCCGAAAGGCGATTATGACTTTTTCATTGCAAATATCAATTCCTTCTAGATCGATTATGCGTCCAAATCAGGACTGCAGCCGAAAGGCGATTATGACTTTCGCATGGTAGCGGAACTGTGACGGTAAGCATCACAGTCCAAATCAGGACTGCAGCCGAAAGGCGATTATGACCTTGACCTCGGCTGTTTCGGTTCCTAAAAGAACGCGCTCGGCGTCCAAATCAGGACTGCAGCCGAAAGGCGATTATGACTTTGCGCCGCCTTTCGCGGATTCGTCAACCGCGAGCCTGGGTCCAAATCAGGACTGCAGCCGAAAGGCGATTATGACATGTCTTGCGCCTTGTCGGATATGACGCGCAAGGTGATCTTGTCCAAATCAGGACTGCAGCCGAAAGGCGATTATGACACGGCAATTTGTAGTTTCGTTACCGCATCACACGCGAGGTCCAAATCAGGACTGCAGCCGAAAGGCGATTATGACTCGATGGTAAAAAGCGGCTTCATTGCATCAAATTCCTCTGTCCAAATCAGGACTGCAGCCGAAAGGCGATTATGACTCATTT
>JBAXYW010000362.1:0-4475 GCA_041670605.1 Lentisphaeria bacterium | reverse complement strand
GCCTGGGAGCCGAATGGATGTATTATGGAGCCCATAATAAATTGCTGGTGGATTACAGTCGGCCTTTCACCAGTAAATTCCAAAACTGGTTGAAAATGCGATATCAAAAGATCGAAAATCTCAATCCGATCTGGAAGAAAAATTATCGGAGTTTTGCAGAAATATCCGTCCCCTCCCCCGCAGAACGAAATCAGGTGGAAAATTTTTCGTTTCTGAATCCCGCTGAACATCAGAATGTGATTGATTTGCGCCTTTTCTTTTCTGAATTAACGTCCGGGCTGATTGAAGAATTCGGCACCGTCATCAAAGAGGCATCCGATGGCCGTACACTTTGTGGAACGTATTACGGCTATATAACCTATACCGCCCTGGATACTTGGAGTGAAAACGGCCATTTCGCTTTACAAAAGTTGTTGGAATCGGATTCCATTGACTTTCTTGTTTCCCTGATTCGTTATGACAACCGCTTTGTCGGAGGTGAATCCGGTGCCATGACACCGGTAAATTCATTCCGCCTGCACCATAAAGCCGCACTGACACAGGCTGATTTGAGAACCCACCGCAGTGTCAAAGCAAACTATATGGCAACCGACAACCTGATGGACAGTGCCGCCGTCCTGAAACGGGAATTAGCCTGGGCCCTGGTCAGTGGTGCCGTTTTTGAATTCGGATATTATGGAAAGGGCTGGATCGCCTCGGATCCGAGACTGATGGAACTGGTCGGAAAATATCAGTTTCTGGAACAGAAATTTGCTGGAGACAAAGAGGTTTTTGCCAGCACATCCGGGCAGATTGCCCTGATTGTCGACGATGCGAGTGTCAATTATGTCAGACAAGATTCCCCCTTGTTCCGTCTTGGCAACCGTGAGCTGATTCGACAGCTGGCTCACGCCGGCACTGGTTTTGACACCTATCTGCTTTCAGACTTACCAAAGATCGCAGATCAATACCGCTGTTTCATTTTTTCTGGGACTTACCTGCTGTCAGACGATCAGCTCCAGTATATTCAGCAACACTTGCAAGGCGGAGGGCGGACTCTGGTCTGGATGCATGCGCCGGGAATTTGCGATGGGAGGAAATTTCTACCTCAACGCGTTGAAGAAGCAACCGGGATCCGGATGCATATTCAGAATCTGTTCATGAAACCCGCGGCAACCGTAACGGCCACGACCCGGTTCCTCAAACCGGGCATTTCGGCTTCCGTCAACCGGCAACGACATGCACAAATCGGGCCGCGCCTGATACCTCAGCAGGGAGAAGTACTCGCCTGCGCCGACGACAAGCTGCCCGCAGTAGTCCGACAAGTTTTTGAGGAATGGACTTCCGTTTATTCCTGGGTAGCTAACCTGTCTCCTCCGGTTCTGCAGGAGATCGCCGCCACTGCCGGATTAACGATCATTAATGACTCGACCGATGATTCCACCTATGCCGCCGGCAAAATGATTGCCATTCATAGCAATCACGGGGGACCGCGCACGCTCTACATAGCAGATTCTAAGGCAACGCAATTGACAGAGCTGTTTACTGGTAAAAAATACCCGATCGAGCACGGACAATGCCAATTGCAGCTCCCTCCAAAATCAACCGCCCTCTTTTTCTTTGACTAAAAATCATCAGTCTAACCTATCATGAGTGTATCGTTATTGGAATTAGACACGACATCCAGCACAGTGGCCCTGCCGCATTTTCCCACCACGTGGCAGGCCGTCCTCTGGCGAAACTGGGGAATGATTCCTCCGGAACGACTGACGAGAATCCTGCAATGCACCATCGCACAGTTAAATCAGGCCGCCGGTCAATTAGGTCGGAGCGAGGCAGACCCAGCCTGTTACGAATTGTGGCAGACAAGAGGATATCAAACCATTATCCGGCAAAACTGGCACCTGCTCAGCTTCGAACAAATCCTCATCGCACTCGACTGGGACTGGACACAACTGAAATTCACCCTCAAAGAAGATGATTTTCTGTGGAATAAACTGGGAAAAGCAAAACCGTTGACAGAAAACCCGACCTTCCGGGAATTGACTGCAACAGAACTGGCAGCAACCTCCGTCTTGAAAGAAAAATACAGGAACTGCCAGAAAAACTTGCTTCCGGCCAAAGCCCAGCCCTTTGATTTTCTGAAAACAAAGATGGTTTTTCCTTTAAAGCCGGGCAGTCCGGATGCGCCCTTGCGCCTGATTTATTCCTATTCTGCCTTGTACGGTGATCCCCTGCTAGATGGCGGAGAAAACCTGTATCCTGATCAACTGCTGGATGAGTACGCAGCCAATGGCATTAATGCCCTCTGGATTCAAGCAATCCTCTATACCCTCATTCCATGGTTCGGAAAAACCAGTCTCTCCGAGCATGCTGAAATACGCATGACAAATCTGCGCCGTCTCGCTCAACGGATGTCACAACGGGGAATCAAGCTTTTTCTCTATCTCAATGAGCCCAGAGCAATGCCGCAAAAGGTCTTTACTGAATGCTGCCCGGATTGGATCGGCGCCAGTCATCGACAGGGACTTTTTTCTCCCTGCACCAGCCTTCCTACGGTGCGAAAAGCACTGAGCAGCGCCATTACCGAATTATTTACCAGAATACCGGAACTGGGCGGATTTTTTGCCATTACCATGTCTGAAAATCCAACCAACTGCTGGTCACACACCCTTTTTGCGCCACCGACCAACTGCCCCTGCTGCCTGTCACGCGGTCAGGCTCCGGTAATTGCTGAACTGCTCAACAGCATGGCAGAAGGTGCCTGGCAAGCCAATCCAAAGGCAAAAATCATCGCTTGGAACTGGGGATGGGAAAAAAGCTGGGACGAGCAAGTCATTGAACTGCTCAATCCGGGAATTACGCTGATGTGTGTCAGTGAAACCGGCTTGGAAACCCAATGTCAGGGAATCAAGGGAATGATCTGGGACTACTCAATTTCAAAAGTCGGCCCGGGTCCCTGGGCGACGCGCCTTTGGAACAAGGCCCGCACCCGGGGACTGAAAATCATGGCCAAAATCCAGGTCAACAACAGCTGGGAATGCTCGGCAGTGCCATATCTGCCTGTCCCGGGACTGGTGGAAAAGCATTTGCGGAAACTGTCTGAATTGGGCATCCGTGACCTGATGTTGAGCTGGACCCTGGGCGGATACCCGGGCGGCAACCTGAAACTTCTGAAAAAGTCTGTGGAGGATTCCACAAAACAAGATTTTGGAGCGGCGGCTGACCTGGTTCTGCAGGCCTTTCATCGTTTTGATGAGGCCTTCAGTCAATTCCCGTTTCACATGGTCAACCAGATCTATTACGGACCACAAAATTTCGGGCCGTTGAACCAACTTTATCCGACGCCTACCGGGCAGCGTGCCACGATGCTGGGTTTCCCTTATGATGACTTGGAGCTCTGGTCTGGCAATGGCCACTACCCCGAGGGAGTCTTCGAATCCCAGTTTCAACAGATCAGTGATATTTGGCAGGAAGGCTTGAAGCTGTTGGTAGCAGCAGCCCCCCTTCTGCCCGCTGCTTCACAGCTGATTTTCGAGGATCTACGCTCGGTCTCAGAAACGGTCTATTGCCACTTTCGAAGCAGTTATCTGCAAATTGCTTTCATCCGCCGCCGACACCTTGGCTTGAAGAAAGTTCAGCCATTACTGGAGGAAGAAATCCGCCTAGCCTTGCAGATGGTCAATCTCTGCCGAAAAGATTCACGCTTGGGGTTTGAAGCGGGAAATCATTACTACTATACCGAAAACACACTGCTGGAAAAAGTATTCAATTGCTGTTATCTGCTGGAAAATATATAATAGAGCCCGTCCCAAAAGGTATCAAGGATTGTTTTGTCCCGAAAGTTTGAAGATTACGCCATGATTTTATGCATGGAACAGTATTTTTTTATTAAAATTTCGCACTACACCCGCAGAAAATTCTAACCAAGAGCGGACATTGTCAGTCCGGCCAACTTGAGCAACTGTTTGCATTGAGTTTCGGGCTGGCTCAACTGCTCATGGATATTTTCTCCTATCTTGATTTTGCTGGACTATAACATAAATCCTGATGTCCAATGTTTCATTTTTTAAAAAGATCAAGGGTTGACCTGTTTTGGGGAGGTTGGAGTCTTGTCAGAGACCGTTTGGGCTTTGAAAATATCTGCGGGGAATCGGCAAAACAGAGAATATGCGGGGCAAAACAGGGGTAAGCGCTCGTTCAGACCATTACTCCGAGATGGAATCTGGCAGTACAGTAAGTCGGAGAAAAAGAAAAGGCCACCGGCAACGTTGCAACGTCACCGATGGCTTTTTCCCGGATGCTTTTTGACAATCAGTCATGTTCCGGTTTCCAAAAATGTGGCATCAGCGTGTCAATATCGGGCGTACTAGTTTTCGCCAGTTGAGGCAGAATGGCGAAATGACAGGCTTTCAAAGTCAACCTCGCGATCTTTACAGGTAATCAGCAGATAGTTCATAATTGTCCTTGGAATTCACAAAAAAAAGTGATATGGT
>JBAXYW010000361.1:0-4502 GCA_041670605.1 Lentisphaeria bacterium | reverse complement strand
TCTGAAGAAAAGGCGGGAAGAAGACCGTAAGAAGCGCAAACAAAATCAAGAATATGAAGAAATACAACAAAATCAGATCTTCGTGACAGCTAATTAGTCCGGTACGGTCAATATCCCCGGCCTCTTATATGGCGTAATTTCCGGAACAATTATATGGCGTCTGACAAATCCTGTGAAGCGCGTCCAGCGCCCGACCCAGATTGCTGTCGCTGAATGTGCACATTGGTATATTTTCTCCAAGCAGAAGCTCAATGTCCTGTCCTTCCAGAAACTGCTTTAACCTGTATAGAGGGCAGACTGTCACCGCCGTTTGATTTTGGCGGTTTTTTGCCGGTTTGGCGTGGCGGTTTTTTTGAACGAAGACAACAACCACCATCTTCCAGCCGTATCGGAAAAAAACGGGGAGTTTTACATATCCAAGATATGTGAGATAAGATTGCCTCAGGCAACAGATATGAGACATTTTTCTGGTCCATTGACAACAATACTTTGTCCCGTGTAATTTATTTATGGCCGGGTGTACTCATTGCCAGATAGAGCATCCAAGCATCATCAAACCCCTTTGCGTGAAACTGGATCATTCGGGAAATATAAACTTTTCTTAAGAAAAAGCATAAAAGGAAGAAAAAATTTTCCTTGAATTTGTCAAGAATAATCCGAAGAAGAGGCAGAATAACAAAAGGCATCCCGCCAAATCAAAACGGCAAAATCCTGCCATTTTAACTCGGCGTCGACACAGTGACAAGTATCACTGGTGTCAGAAAGTCTGAAGTTTAATTTTTGAACAACCTCTTACAAAAATATTTTGAGTAGGTAAGAAAACACTTTTTGCATACTCTTGGACATGCCCTTGCGCCCAAAAATGAGTTGTGTGATTCTGCATATGCCTGTTTAATGAGTATTTTTAGCGATCATCTCTTCCCAGTGTTTTTTTGGCTTGGTTGAGGTTTTGTGTGGTGATTGTGCTGCCGTGGGTATGGTATTTGAGAAATGCGTTTTTGTTCCAGGCGAGGTTTTTCTGGATGAGGGTAATTTGTGGTATTTGTTTACGATTTGCGAGGAGTGCGAGTATTCGGGTGAGCATGATTTGGTCATAGGGGCATGTATCGAACCAGAGTGTAAGCTGGTCGCATGGGGTCAGGGAAAGCAGGGTGTCATGCATTTTTTCAAGATCGCGGAGGATGTCGGTTTCGGGGAATTCAGGCGCGATTTTATGGAGTTCTGCGGAGCGGATGCGGTTGAATTCGCTGAGATCGTTGGTATCCGGGAGTTTGCCCCGCAGATAGTTTTTTCGCCAGACGAGGAAATCGCCGGGGAGTTGGCATAGTCTCCATTCGTTGGCGGCGCAATCTTCGTTGAACAGATTTATTTGACGCATAATCCGCTATCCTTGATTTGCCAGAGGAGGAGTGAGGCTAGGGTGCCATAGGGTGAATAGCGCTTGCGGTAGACTTCGAATTCCTCTTCGCTGAGGGAGTCGAGCTGATGCAACAGCATGATTCCGAGGCGGATGCCGAGATCCTTGAAACTGAGGACATCCTTTCGCCCGAGGGCAAAAATCAGCAGCATTTCGGCTGTCCAGACACCGACGCTTTTGAGCTGCACAAACTCATCGATGATCTCCTGATTAGATTTTTTTGGCAGGGCTTCGAAATCGAGTGTGCCATCGAGTCTGGCTTTGGCAATGCCCTGGAGATATTCGATTTTGCGTGCGGACAGTCCGCATGTGTGCAAATCGTCAAAGGAACTCTGGAGCAGATTCTTGGCTGTGATGGGCACAAGCCGTTTTTCGACTCTTGCAAATTCGGCACTGGCGGATTTGAAGGAGAGCTGCTGCCAGACGATGCTCTGAACCAGGGCAAAAAACAGGTCGTTCGAGCACTCGAAGGATTGCACATCGCCCTGCTCAATCAGCACAGAAAATTCTGGCGCCTGCCGGCATAAGGCCGCTCGATCCTGCTGAATGATGGTAAATCGTATGGGATGAAGCTGTTAGTGCAGGGGGCTTGACGGGCGGCCTGGGACTCTGAATTTCAGGTCAAGTTGTGGCAATTAATTGTTTGGGGTGGCTTGCCAGAATCCCTGCCAGAGGGATCGTTCCTGGTTGGGGGGGATATGCTGATACTGCTGCTGCTCGGCTTCAAAAAAGTAGATTGCCTCTGCGTTTTCGGGAATGGTATTTCCGGGTTGCAGGCTCCAGCCGGGGGGGATGGGAATATCTGGACTGGCCAATTCTCCGGAGAGTTCCAAGTCCTGCGGTTGATTTTCGGGGTTGTACATCCAGAAACCCTGGATTCCGGCGAGTTCGCTGAGTTTTTTCCGGACGAAGGTTTGTTTTGTCTGGTCAACGGTAAAGATCGTTTGTTCCGCTTTGTCTTCATCTATTTCCAGGGAAATCCAATTACTGCCGAGGAGATTCCATCCTGGCAACAGGGTATAGGTATGAAAAAAATTGAAAACGGCCTGAATGGTCACATCATGATCCGGCATAATGAAAACATTGCCGGAGGGAGGCTGACTAAGGCCGGAAATCACATCCCAGCGTTTGAAAGTAGCCGATTCGACGATATCCGTCAGGATTTCGACGGATTGTCCGGGCTGAAAGCGTCCGCTGACTCCACCATCAATAACGGTCAACTGGTAATACGGTGGTTGTGTGGTGTTGGCGGAATTCCATTGTATTCCGCCGATCCAGGCGGTATTTGCTGAGGGCAATGCGTCGGAGAACCCCGGCGTGAAAATCCAGGAAAAGCCATGATTTTCTTCGCCTCGCAACGCCAGTTCGACATATTCCCAGGAGAGATATGCGTGGCGCATCAGAATAGTGCGCCCGTTGTGTAACAGGGCCATCTGTGCCGACGACGAATCCATTTTCCACCAGAAGGAGAGCGTTCCCGGTCCATCAAAGGATTGCTCGAAGCGATTTTCGGCGGCGTCATTGCCTGGCACCTGCCAGGCTTCCCGGCCATCAGGGGTATTGTTTTGTGCTGCCAGCCAAGCGGCCTCGGGATCGCCCGGTGGTTCTGGTTCCGGTGTGGAAAAAATAGCGATCGGGCTGGCTTGACCGTCGCCATTTATGTAGAATGCGGCAGTCTGGATGCTGCGGCAATCATCCGGCAGTGCGAAGGGGACACCGTATACGATGTCTTCTTCTGTTGGCGTTGTCCCGTCGGTTGTATAGCAGATTTTGAAGATTTCCGGTGAGAGTTCTGTGCCGTTGGTATCGCGGCAGCGAATGCCCAGCAGTTCATTCTGGAGGAAGAATTCGGGGGGCTGTCCTCCTTCGATGATCAGATCGACGGCGCCGTAGAAAGTCCATTCATCCTCCCAAGTGATAAATTCTTCCCAGGTTTCGTCTTCGTCGAGATTCTCCTGGAGTTCTTTTATCCGGTTTTGCCAACGATTTCGCATGGCTTCCCAGCCGCAGCCAGGAAAAGCCTTGAGGGTGCAGGCATAGGGTTTGCCCCATTCTGCTGGGGAAGGGAAAATTTCATCACTTTCAAAAAGTGGTGGTTTCCCAAGAAATTTCACGGTTTTGAGGTGTCCGCAATCCCAAAAGGCTCTGTCTTCGATATCGGTAACGGAAGCCGGCACGATGATTTCCTGGAGAGTCTGGTCTTCCCATTCCGGTGGTGGGTATTCGAGGATTTCTTCCCATATTTCAGTTTCTTCGTTATAGATCCAGTCCCGGTTATAATCCCAGCTGTGGAGTCCATTATAACGAAAGGCATCTTCGCTGATAATTTCTGTGCCAGCGAGGATGTTATAGCGGTTGCCGACCTTTGCACCGGGGTAGGCTAGGAGGCGGTTCTGAAAATAGAGCACTCCGTCATCAATGTGATACGAGCCGCTGTCATCAGGGGCCTCCAGACGGAATTCAGTGGCGCGCCAGAACACACTTTCGAGATCGACATCCGGTTCAAATTGTCCAGAATTTTCATTGTTCCAGTCCATCGGTCGCCTGCAGAAATTCTTGCTCAGTTCAACAGGCCTCCAGTTTTTGGGATCATCTTCCCGTTGCGCGAGTCCGACGTAGATTTCGATGTTGAGATCGCCGTCTGCTTGTTGTTCCAGATCGCTGCGGTCAAAATACTGTCCGTAATTCGGGTAATCGAGGATGGCGTATTCTGCCGGGAGATTGCAATCTTCCATATACTGCCAGTCGTTCCAGCTGTGAGAAACATCCAGCTGTCTTCCAGCGATGCAGCCGACATACAGGCAGCTTTCCCATTGATCGCAGTTGATTTTGCTGTCGAACACCGGGGTATCTGACCATGAGACGAGTAGCCATTGTTCAGAACTCAGTGGGGTGTTGTCGCTTTTATCAAAGACCCTGGCTCGGAGTAGAAGCGGCAACTCTCCGGCGGCAAGCCAGTCGCTGTCGAAGGTATAATAATAAGACCAATATGTTTTTTGTGAATTCACTGTAGATGCATCTGGATTATCAGGGTGAGGTTCACTGTCATCCAAGGTGTAGTATAGGGTGGAGTTTGCATCACATC
>JBAXYW010000360.1:0-4522 GCA_041670605.1 Lentisphaeria bacterium | reverse complement strand
TATGTTCGTGGCAGTCAGTTGCCTGGTACGCGGGAATTATCTTCACGTTTTGGGATCAGTTATTTGACGGTATCGAACACCTTGCAGGTATTGGAGGATGAGGGGTATGTGAAGCGTTTGCAGGGCAAGGGTACATTTGTGACGGAACCTCAGGCTGCTTTTGTTGAGGGGAAGACGAAAGTTGGGTATTTGGTAGACATCAACATTTCCATTTTCGGGAAGTTGTTTGCGGCGGTACAGGAAGTACTGAACGGTCAGCCTTTTTACAACATTCCTCTGCATGCTGCCTTTGGTGCTGCCACTCCGATTGAGCAGGCTGAGGAATGGCTTGACCAGGCGATGCAGAACCGCTATCATTCTCTGGTAATCTATGGTGACCGGCACTTTCCCTACCGGCACTTGAGCAACTATCTGACGGATTTTGAACAACTTAATTTTGTCATTTTTGACAGTTGTTCTCTGCCCTTTGGCAATGTCAATCGGATTTTATCAGACATAAAACAGGCTGGTTATCTTGCCGGGCAATATTTTCTGGGTCAGGGGCGTCGGAAACTGGCTGTGTTGGGTTTGCAGCGTCTTGATGAAATGTACTGTCGGCGAATGGGCATTTACATCAACAATTATGTACATCTGCTGCTTGACGGCATTGAATGTGCATACAATGAAGCCGGCCTGGATTTTTATCAGCATGTGCGTCTGATCGACGGACCCACCGGCGGCATTCCCGCAAATGATGAGCGTTTCCAGCGAGAGTTGCGCGGCTGTTTTGAAGATGAATGTGAGGCCATTCTGGCAGCCGGCGACTTCCGCACGCCGGCTATCTACCGGATGGCCACGGAGATGAACGTTACGATCGGTCGGGACGTTGCGGTCATGGGGATGCTAAACAGCGTTGCCACCTGTGAACTGATGGAACCCACGCTCAGCTCCATTTCCATTAATGAACGCGAAATTGGACATCTCACTGCACAGGCACTGCAGGAAAAATGGAAAAATGAAACGATTCTGGTAAAGCCAGAACTGGTCATTCGAAATTCAAGCGGAAGCAAAGCATCATTACCGGAAAAGTAATTTACATTTTTTACACTATAGAAGCCCCCCCCCCAACAAAAATGGATGACAAAAGGAGATTAAGATGAGCCGAAATCAGAAAGCATACGGGAACAATATTGCGTTACCGGGCAAGAGGTTACAAACATCTTTCACGTTGATCGAGTTGCTGGTGGTTATAGCTATTATTGCGATCTTGGCCAGCATGTTACTTCCGGCTTTGGCCAATGCGCGGGGACGTGCCCAAGCCATCAGTTGTGTCAACAATCTCAAACAGATTGGACTGGCCGTTCAAATGTATTGTGATGAAAACAACGATACCATTCCGGGGTGGTTGCAGAAGGTCGCCGGCGAAAGCGGGATTTATCGCTGGGTTGGGGTATTGGTTCCCTATACCAACAATGCCATTTACTGGGTTTGTCCTGCTTCTCCGGATGCCGGCACTTCACAGGCTGCTCTGTTAAAAAGCCGTGGCATTCGCAATATGAGCGAGACCTTGTCGAGCCTGGCAGCCGTCCAGACGATCGGCATTAATGGCTATGGCAGCAATACGACACGCGCTTTCTATTTTTCGGAGCAAAAACTGAGCCAGATAACGAATGCCTCACGTCTCGTCTATGCGGGTGATGCAACCGGCAGCAATACCAGCTTTTACAATCCCCGTAATTCCGACGGCCAAGTAGACATCCCCTATCCGTATATTCATCCCAATGCGGCACAGAGTTATTACCCGCATCATCGCACCAGCATCAATTTTCTGGCGCTGGGCGGCAATGTCATGACTCCTTCGCTAAACGAAGCCAGACAATGGGTCGGCAGCGTCAGTAGCACGGCACGTACTTCTGGACGTTGGCATTTCAACAAGCTGCCCGATCCACTGTATAAATAATCTGGAGCATGGGGAGATTTGGCACTGCACGTCTAGTTCGCAACATGAAAACATCTGAAAAGAACTCACTACGGATGATGAAGAAACTTTTATTTACGTTGATACTGATCCAGTTCATTGTTGTTTTCCGTTTGTGTGCGGAAAGCAAACCTGCCATTGCGCCGCTGTTTGTGGTTCCACGGCTTGCTGTCGCACCGCAGATTGACGGGACGATTGATCCGGAAGAATGGGCTTCGGGTGCCATGCTCAGCGGTTTTGTAACATCCCGGCAGCTGGACAGCCGGACCATGACGATGTTTATGGCCTATGATGCCACACATTTGTACATTGCCTGGCGTCTGCCGTATTATCCTGCCGGTAAAAAACCGAAAGCCAACTGGAACCGTCGTGACCAATTTCCGCCAAAGGGGTTTGAGGAAGATCGCATTGAAATCCTGCTGGATCCGCATTTTGGACAGCACACGGTGGAAAAAGGGCACTTCATGATTTTTATCAATGCCTCCGGAACGATTGTCTATGACCAGTTGTGGACAGTAGCTGAAGGTGTGCAGAAAGACTGGAACCTCGCGGCGCTGTGTAAAAGCCGTACCACAGAGGAATTCTGGGAAGGTGAATGTGCCATCCCCTTTGCAGAACTGGGTGTCAAAGAAATGGTCGACAATACCCGGTGGCTTTTGCAGATGTCACGTTACTGGAGTGACTTTGGCAGCTGGACGACCTTGTCGCCGGCAGCCGGCATCCTGAATTCCCATAATTCCGGCGCGGAGATGATATTCAAGGAACAGGTTCCAGGATATCAGATCCATTTTCGTCAGCCCGACGGAACCGTCAAAGTTACTGCGCAATTGCACGGGGTCTTGCCAGGCAGCGCAACCTTTTCAGGAGAAGTTCTGGCGAACGGAATCGTTGTAGCACATTCGGAAAAGACCTTAAGCAACCAGGAAAATGCCCCCCTCCCCCTGGAATTGACGATGTCTCCCAATCTGGCAGAACAAAACTTGCTCAAACTGGCACTACACTGCGGAAATTCTCTATTGTACCAGGCGGAAATCCCTTTTCTGAAAAATCCTGTTTTACCGGTGATATCGGCTGATCTTCGAGAAAAACAGTTTATCTGCATGATGCGTTATTTGCCGTATTTTGAGAAAGCCTGGATTGATCTGGTGGACTTTTCAACTCTCAATGCCCAAGTTGACCGGGCACACTTCGAGCTGTTCGATCCCGATGGACGGAAAATTTTTGAAAAAGATTTGCCTTTAATCTCCAGCAAGCTGGAACACCTGGAAATCCAACTGCCAGGACTGATCAAAAAGGATGGGAAATACCGTTTCCTGCTAATCCTTTTCGGTGGCAGTTTGGAAATCGCCCAGGAATTTTATGATTATGACTATCAAAATTTTCCTTTTGTCGGCTCCAAAGCCGGAACCACTGTAGAAATCTTCCCGGGTTTTCTGCCGATCACCTGGAAAAATCATACGGCCTCCATGGTTTCCAGTTTCATGACCCTTGGAAAAACGGCTCTCTTTGACCAAATCGCCGCCAAACAGACTGAACCGACCGTCAGCAGGGAAATCGAAAATCTGCTGGCGGCACCGATGCGGCTTTCGGGAATCATTAATGGACGTCACGTTCAGCTGGAGAGCAGTGCTTATGAAGTACGGAAACAGACTCGGGGCAACATGCAATTTGCGGCAAAAGCCCACCTGGGTGAGCTGGATGCTCTGATCATCAATTCTCTGGAATATGACGGTTTTGCCTGGATTGAACTCACCCTGCAGCCCAAACGCTCCATGAATCTTGAAAAACTCACGTTGGACATCCCCCTGATACCCGGACAGGCCACCCTGATGTATGAAATCAGTGATAAAAGACTGGGCTTCACCGCAGGAGCGACTGCAGACAAGCAAGGCGTCATCTGGGACAGCATGCAGCAACCCAATACAGCAGGAACTTTTGGTAATTTCAAGCCCATGGTCTGGGTTGGTAATGAAGATCGCGGCCTGACCTGGTGTGCGGAAAGCGACCGACACTGGTCTCTGGATGAACGCCAGCCTGCCCTTGAACTGGTTCGAGAGAAGAATCGCGTGGTGCTCCGTGTGCATTTTGTCAACCAGCCATTTGAGTTGTCACAGCCCCGCACGATTTCCTTTGGTATTCAGCCGACCCCGAGCAAGCCTTTGCCCACCAGCTGGCGCTCCTGGCTGGTGGGTGCCAACCCGGAACTGCCCAACATTCGTAGTTTCCATTTCAGCGCGGCGGTTTCCCGGAATTCCGAAGCCAGTAAATATCATGCATTTTGTTCCTACAATCCCTATCCGGATTCCTACGCAGAAGCCAAAGCTGCCATGGATCAATACCGCAACCGAGGCCAGGTTTTCCTGCGCTATCAGCTCGTTGACTGGATCCGCTACATGCTGGAAACTCCCGAAGGACGCGTCTATCGCGGAGAATGGGAACACGTCTGGATGAACAGCTTCAGTAAAAGCTTCCAGGATTTCAAAGCCTATCATTACGATCAGTACCTTAAAAACGTCGGCATGTTCACCGTCTACGAGGATGAAGCCTATCTGCGGCCCATGCGCG
>JBAXYW010000359.1:0-4523 GCA_041670605.1 Lentisphaeria bacterium | reverse complement strand
AATCGTGGATTCGACAACCCAGGGCGTTGCCCTGGGCTGTCTTAGGACGCCCCTTCAGGGCTTGGGAATCGTGGATTCGACAACCCAGGGCGTTGCCCTGGGCTGTCTTAGGACGCCCCTTCAGGGCTTGGGAATCGTGGATTCGACAACCCAGGGCATGGTTTAGCGCCTACAGCGCAAAGATGCCCCCTTAAGATGCTTTAGCCATTAAGACAGCTGTGTATCTGAAGCGCAAAAACGCCCGCTAAGATGCGAGTGCAATAACCAACTTTTAGGAATTGCACCAATTGACAATCAACAGCATATTTTGGCAAAATTTCAACCCACTAAAAAACCGGAGGAGCCTTTTTTTTAGCCAACGCGATTGTATTGTAAGGAGTTGCGGGCAAAGCCCGCCTTAAGCAAAAAGTTCCAGTGCTTTGGTGCCGATGCGTTTTCCATAGGCTTCCGCCATTTCGCGGTTTACTTCCGTCCGGTCATTGAGCGCGATCATCCCCATATGCGTCAACGGCTTGCCAGCCATGCCGCCCCCCCCGGCGTAAACCAGCATTCCGTGGAACAATAGGAAATTGTTGATTGTATTTATCGCGTTCCCCGCGCCGCCCTGCTGGTATTGTGCGGTGGCGAAAGAAGCGCCGAGCTTGTCCTTAAGCATTCCGCAATTTTCCCGTGTTTCAAACCATTGGATGACGGTACCGCAGGCATTTCCCATATAAGTCGGCGAGCCGAAAACAACCACGGCGCTTTCCCGGACATATGCCGCGTCGACGGCACCGTCTTTGAGGTTGAATAAGCGGATATCCACCGTACCGGCGGCCTGTTTGATGCCATCGGCGATCTGTGCGGCAGTTTCGGCGGTCTTGCCGGAATTGCTGAAAAAAATGACCGAAATCTTCATGCTGATTTACCTCTGTGTTGATGCATGTAATGGGGACTGACGCTTTAATATAGTATCCCGATCCCCTTAACATAACTATTTTCGCGTGAATGTCGAAAAAAAGGAAAATGCGTTCTGGAGTGTGCCGTTTGCCCATGCGAAAAGCAAAGCTTTCCAGTACTGGAAAGGTCATCGATACTACCTCGCCACCACTGGAGTTCGTCCGCGCTTTTTTCGCTGGATCAACCGCACGAGTGTGGGGAAGACCATAGCACAAACCGGAACTTTACCGCTATGCTCTTCCGTTGCGATTTTCTCCAGGACGGCGACCTTTTCGAGAAGGTATTCGACCTGATTCTGCAGCGTCCGCACAATCTGTCAGTTGTCCCCGTTGACATCTGTCATCACGGTGGAGTGAAACCGGCAAAACTCAAACGGTATCTCACCCCAGAAAAACGCCCGTATTTCAGCTCGCGGTTGCTTTCGATGAGGGAGGATTTGCCGGTTGTCTGAGCGTCAGAAAAACTGCCTGACGTTTATTTCCACGGGACTGTAACATAAAACCGGCGTCGTTCTTTTGACTCTGGGATTATGACTTAAAAAAGCCGCCCCAGCCGTGAGAATATACCGAAGTCGTTTTCCCTTCTTATAAATGGAAACTTGGCCCGCAGATGAGTTTTCGGACAGGACGGGAGTATCCCTCGCCTATTCTGGTGATACTGGTCATGGGGTTTATCTAAAGTCTTGAGAATTAGACCTTCGCCGATTTTAAAACTACATATCTACAGGGCCTCCAATACCTATCAGTATTTGTTCCAGTTCAGCGATCGCCTTCTGTCGGCAGTTAAGCAAAGTCCATCCATTAACCAGCCGACTTTTGAAGTCTGCATCAAACTCTTCGAGTATGGCGCGTACGGTCGGCGCATGTCGCGTGAAGATAGTGTGGCGATAGCCTTTTCCAATCGCGGCACTGACTGCTTCCGCCGCGAACCAATCGCCGACGATGGTAGTACTTTTCTCGATATCTCGTTCGGCGTCAAAGACGATGTGCGCATTTTCAGATGCCTGAAGGAACTTCAATAACCACTGGATACGCCAACGCCGCGCATCGCCTCCATATCCTTCATAGTTGATGTTCGGATCGATAATCAGACGGCACCCACAATGTCTCGCATGCATTTCCAACGCTAGCCGCTCCAATCGTTGCCACTTGCAATGGTGCCTGCTGCGCTGGTGGTTGTTTCCATATCGTTTTTGCCATACTGGATGGCCTAGCGGCTCATCCGGCAGGTGAAACGAACTAAGTCCTCCTGCCTGACGAACAATGCCGTAATGGTTCAAACGGCGGACATCCCGGCAATAACTTACGAGTAGGCGAGCTCGATCTTCGGTTTCTCGCGCACACTGGTAGAGACCTTGCTCGGGATCTTCGTAGTCTGCAATCAAGTTTTCCAGCACAGTTTTTGTAAACTGTTCGCTTATGATACGACTGCAATCGGTTGATGTGGCTTGTTGCACTCGTATGGCCTGAAGACTCTGGATCATCTCGCCGGGTAGGGCATCTGGGCCGATTGCAATCGGCAGCACCGGGATATTTCGAGCCATAGCGAAACCTATCTCTTGATGAACCCAACCGCGTTTGTTTGACGTGGCGGTGACGATCGGAACAAAAGCATGCGAGTGCGCAATATAGAGTTCGATCTGCCGATGGAACCCATGCCCATAACTGAACGTCTTGTCCCACATCACGTCAGCTACTTCCTGCAAAGCTTCAACAATGGGCTCGACTAATGGCAGATCATCATGCGAATAACTGACAAATACACGGAATCGTTTGCTGTTGTCATCCATTTTTGTTTTCCTTTAGGTTACGTGCAGAATTTTCTGTGAGCTCTCTGTTTCGTCAGCGAAAAATCCGATGTAGGCCTTCTCTTCGGAAAGTAATTTTCCGTCTAGGTCAATGTGCATTGCGGAAGCAACTCGAAGAAGGGTATCCTTGTTGAAGAGGAGAATATCCTGGACTATAACATATATCCTGAAGCGTATAAGTTTCAGCCTTGAGAAATCAGTTGTTTTGATAACATTCCTGAGGGTCATGATTTTATGCTTTCGACTAAATGACCGGCGGCATTTTGTATTATGGCGCAAAATCTTCTCCATACGCATGCTTTTTTTTTATCCCTTAAATTATAGTACTATAAGTTCAGTGCCAAGGTTTTTTATATTGCAAAAAAAAGGTGCTTCGACGGATTTAGGGGCTTGCTAGTGGTTTTGGCATCATGTCCAGTTTGCAGCAATGAAACACAATGGCAATTTGAAAGTTTTGCTTGATTCTGAACCCGCAAGCGTTTCGCTTGTTTGCTTCAATTTTGCTGTTCAAACCTTCTGTCACGGCATTTGTGATGCCATGGAGTACTGCGTTTACAATTCCCCCCAGATGACGTTTCAGTGTTTTCGCTGTTTTGGCGACATGCTTAAGTCGCGAATGGGTTGCCCCCCAGTACCAGTGTTTGAACTGCGATTCAAAGTCTGGCGGGGTAAGATTCCACATTTTACGCTAAAGATTCCTTTATAGCCCATGCACGCGCAGTCTTCTGTGCCACTGCACTAGCTCGCTCAAACTTTTCGCGGTTTTCCTTGTCAAGGTTTTCTTTCCCATACAAAAAACAAAAACTCGACTTGAACCTTTCCCTTCTTTGTTCAGCGTCCATTGTTTTTTGTTCGTTTTTGCGGGTGGTGGCCACTGCATGGTTTAGCATTTGGATGACGTGAAACTTGTTGAAGCAAGTTTCGGCAAAAGGCATGTTTTTTTTTGCTATGTTTGCATAACCAGCACTCATGTTCATTGTAACCAGTTCCGTTTTTACCAGGTTCAGACTTCGTGTTTCAAACCATGGTGCAATCGCTTCGATTTTTCGTTTGTCCGCCACGTCAAACACTTTGCAATCCTTCAAGTTCGTGATGACGGTGAAGTACTTGTGCCTGGCAAAAACTTGTTTTTCATCTAGTCCCATCTTAACCGGAGTTTCCTCGCCACGATTGTCCATTCCCCGTGCCACTGCAAGAATTTGAATTCTTTGCAATTTCTTCGTCGTCACACCAAAGAGCATTTCTGCGCCTTTGAGAGTGCATTCCTGCATCACCTTGATGCACATTTTCTCCATGCGCAATTACACTTTGGTAGAAAGCAACTAAATCTATTTTTCTCGGCTCCATAAAAAATCGTTTGATTGGCTATGGCGAGAATATACCATTGCTGGCAAGGATTGGCAATTTTTGGCTGACGTCCCAAATTTGGACGCCAGCAAAAAATCAGGGCTCTTCGGGAAGTTTAATGGGTTGATTTTCTGCTGAAATGTGCTCTTTTGACCCAATTTTACAGCCTCAAAACGCCACTAATCGTCCGCAGTGTTTTTCATAAGTCATTGCCTGTCAACGATAAATTAGAACCGACTTATAAGTACTTTTTCCCTTGCGGCTATGCCACCTCGGGAAATTACCCCCAAACCTAGGACTCAACTATTGACCTCCGATCCCTTTCGATTCCTTTTTTTGAGTTGCAAATGGATGCAATTTCAAAAGTTGCTACCATCAAGCGGCCATTCCAGCCAGTATTGCTGCGTAAAAATTGCTGCAAGCCGAATTT
>JBAXYW010000358.1:0-4548 GCA_041670605.1 Lentisphaeria bacterium | reverse complement strand
TGGCATACCAGAGAAGGATGGTGTGACTATCTCTGCAGGTCGATGCAGCAGACTTCACCCGAATTCAAACAATTCAAGGTACCCGCGTTCACGATGCTCTGGAACTTGACCAACCAGAAAATATAGTTTGATTGGCCAACCGAGAGAAATCCCACACACGTTTCATTGAAAAGCAGGCTGCTACCCCTTGAAAACCGCCAGTTCACCAGCGGGCGCTCTGCCACGCCCTGAAGGGGGCAAAACCGGAGAAAACAACCGGACGGTGGCGATGAAATGAGTCTTGGAGGCGAATAGACACCGTCGAGGTGGCTCAGGATGCCAGCTTTTCGATGCAAAAAGTCGCGCCAGGCCCACCCTGAATCATGTGGATGGGGGGTGGGGAGTTCTGCCTAGAATTTCGGGGGGGATTTTTCTAACTGTTGGTCGTCTCATCTGGTTTTATTTTGCAATTGAATTACAGTTCAGTTGCGAAACAAGTTTGGGAGTATATTTTTATTAAAAGTTTGTCACCGGCACCTTATCAGGCTATTTTGAGTGCTGACTGTGCTTCAGAAAAAAGGACGAATCAAATGAAACAGCGTCGTCGTATTGTAGTATCGTCATTTTGTCCGCCAGAGAGTCAGGAGCGGCCTTCTCGCCCTTTTCAAGGAGCAGTTAAAACACAAATACGCGCTTGGGAAGAGCGTTTTGCTTCCGTTTGGCCCGACGAGCCTGATTTATTGGTGGTACCGGAATGTTGTGACCGCTATAAGGCATTGGCTCCCGAGCTGTTGTTGGAATATTATCAGGAGCGGGGGCAACAGGTGCTGGAAGCTTTTGCCGCCCAAGCCCGGCAACATCATTGCTATATCGTTTATTCGGCCTGGCTTAAAGACAGTGCCGGAACTCCCCGCAATGCTTCGGTGCTGTTAGATCGACAGGGGAAGATCAGCGGCGTTTATTGCAAGAATCATCTAATGGCGGGTGAGTCAGCACGAGGAATACGTTGCGGTGACCGGGCTGAATTATTTGAAACGGATTTCGGCAAAGTCGGTATGTGTATTTGTTTTGACTTGAATTTCCGGGAACTACTGGAGCGTTATGCTGTACAGGAGCCGAACCTGATGTTGTTCAGTTCAATGTATCATGGTGGCTTGATGCAAAGTTATTGGGCTTATCGTTGTAACAGTTATTTTGTTGGTGCGGTTGCCGGTGTCAGCGCCTCGGTGCTGAACCCGCTCGGAACTGAAGTAGCCGTTTCCAGCAATTATTTTCCGTCTTTGACGACTTCGATCAATCTGGATTACCAGCTGGTACACTTGGATTATAATTGGGAGAAACTGAACGCCTTAAAACAGGCTTATGGGCGACAGGTGCAGATTTATGATCCGGGTCGGCTTGGGTCGGTGTTGATCAGTTCAGAGTCAGAATCGGTCGATAGTAGGCAGATGGTCGCAGAATTTGAAATAGAGTCGTGGAGGGATTATTATCAACGATCCCTGCTTGGTCACCAAGCGGACCATTGTCCATTGCCGAAAAATATCTTAGAATTATCCAAGTAATCTGAGTTTTACAAACTTGTAGTACTGTTGAAAAAAAATCTGCGGAATCTGCAGATAAATTATTTCTGTTGTGGACGCCAGACCAGACCATGCTAAGATATGGCAGATTCTTGTTTTTTGATGGCTCGGCTTTCAGTAATTAAACAGATCCCGCGCGGCGTAATTTTGGCCACTGGCTTTATTGAGTGCCCGTTGGATCTTGCATCGTACTTTGCTGCTCAGCCATCGTCCTCTGCGAGCTTTGGCGACCATCTTATGGGTCAGCTGTTCGCTGGAAGCCCGCACCAAGTCATGGTTACTCAAGCCCAGTTCGCTCAATAGCTGGTCAATGGGTTGATCGCCGAACTCCCGCGATTGAATGGATTGTGAATCAGGTTCCTGCATTTATAGAATACTTGTTGTTATGATGTCTGTAATCGTTAAAGGTCACTTTGGGCTTCTTCTTCTTCGGCAAGCCGGGCTTTCCGGGTATTACCCGCAATCACCACAACGGCTTCACCTTTGATCTTCTGATCCTTGAATTCCGTACTCAGTGCCGCCAGCCCCCCACGGTGGATGCGCTCGAACTGCTTGGTTAATTCCAAACAAACAGCCGCTGGCCGGTCTCCATACACCTGCAAAGCTTCCTCCAACAAACGGCCAATCCGAAAAGGAGATTCGTAAAAAATCAACGTATGAGGCGCATTAAGTTCCTGTTCGAGAAAACGCCGGCGTTGACCAGGTTTACGCGGAGGGAATCCTTTAAAAATGTAACTGGATGGGGGCAGTCCCGAGCTAATCAAGGCCAAGGGGATGGCGCTGGCTCCGGGAATCACACAAATTTCATGACCGGCCTGCAAAGCCGCTGTCACCGCCGGATAGCCTGGATCACTCAGCAAAGGATACCCCGCATCACTGCAAAGTCCCACCTTGCGCCCTTCGTTGAGCCAGTTGACAATGCGTCCGGCCAATTGGCGTTCATTGTGTTCATGATTGGAAACCAGCTGTGCTTTGCGTGGAATACTCGCCAGCTGAAATAGATTTCCGGTATGCCGGGTGTCTTCACAGGCCAGAATATCCAAATCCGCCAAACATAATCTGGCTCTCTCCGTGAGATCCGCCAGATTTCCGATGGGCGTAGCGATGATGTATAGAATTCCCATAAATAAAAAAGGGTAGCCGCTTGATCAGATTTTCAGAATGAGGTGCCGACTCGACCCAGGAATTTTCCATTTCTGGTATCAATTCGGATGTGCTCTCCCTGTTCCATATATTCGGGCACATGAACGACCAGGCCAGTGCTGGTTTTGGCGGATTTACCGCGATTGGTTGCACTCTGTCCTTTGATGGCCGGGTCGCACTCGGCCAGTTCCATCTCGATCACATCCGGCAGGCGGATGCCGACCATGCGCTCTTCAAGAATCAGAGCAAACAGCTCTTCCATTCCATCCACCAGATAATAGGAATCATCCCCGATCTGTTCCTGACTCAGTGGAAACTGATCGTAAGTATCCGTATCCATGAAGACGTAATCACTGCCTTCCTGATACAGATACTGTACCGGACACAGGCGAAAATCCGGCTCGTCATAACTGTCTTCTCCCTTGCAGGAGAGATCGATTTTATTCTGATTAAGTAGATTCCGGCAACGGACTTTGTAGATCGTCGCCGCTCCTCTGGCCGACGGCGTATGTTTATCAATGTTTTCGATCATATACGGGGCACTATTAATCGTAATGACCCCACCGGTTTTAAATTGTTTTACTAACATCCGACCTCCAGTTCTCGTGAGTTCTCACGCGAAACAACATCAGCGCAACTCGACATTCAGTTCCTGAACCAGCACCTTGCGGATGCGTTCCTGCAGTTTGTTGACCTCTTCATCGGTCATCGTACGTTCAGGATTACAGAACGTCAGAGAATACGCCATACTACGACGTCCAGCCCCCAAGACCTTTTCGTCTTCAAAAATATCAAAAAGCTCTACCTTTTCCAATAAAGGCAAGCGCAACCCAACGATTGTATCAACAATTTTCTGATGCGTCAGAGCACTGGGGGCGACAAATGAAATATCCCGTGCTGTCCCTGGGAACTGTGGCAATTCCTGATACTTCTTTTCCATCGACGCAACACTCTCCAATACCGACAGATCACAAAGAGCAAGAAACAGCGGATAACGCAAGCGGATCCCTTTGACCAAAACAGCGGCAGCTTCCCCAAAAACCAGCAGTTCGGTCTGGCCGACATAGAACTTGCCGCAGGCACCATCTTTAAAGGCCGGATGCGATACGGCCTCACAGCGGAATTTGCGCAGTCCTCTGGCTTCCAGCCAGCTTTCCAGCAAACCTTTCAGGCAATAGAAATCAAGGACTTCCTTTTGTTCTTCGCCGAAGCGTTCCGGCTGCCGCCGTCCACTCAGAGCGATGCCGATCTCGGTGCGCTCCTGCGTTTGTCCCTTTGCCATCTGAAAAACCCGACCGATTTCGAAAATTCCGAGGTCATGGGTATTTCGTGAGACATTGTGATTAACCACCTGTACCAGGCCAGCCAGCAAGTTCGGACGCAGATATGCCGTATCGATACTGATTGGATTGGAAACCCGAAGAATATTTTCTTCCGTCAGGGCGCTGCCAGCCAAGCACTGCCCCAATGGCCACAAAGTATAATTCATGATTTCATCCAACCCCAGACCAAGCAGCTGAGCGCGGGCTTCTTCCATGCCAAAAAAACGGTCTTCTTTCGCAATGCCACCTAGACGGGCAATCGCCGGAGCCTCCGGAATCGAATCCAAACCACGAATCTGAGCGACTTCTTCCACCAGATCCACCGTATGATGCAGATCAAAGCGCCAATAAGGTGTACGCACCTGCAGCTGATCTTTGCTGTGTGATAACACTTCCAGCCCCCGTCGTTCCAGGCAGTCCGCAATTTCCTCTGCCGTTAACTGCAAACCGAGCAAGGAATTCACCTTTTCCACCCGGCAGTCTATCTGTTCACTCTGCCAGGGTCGCGGATAACAATCAATGAT
>JBAXYW010000357.1:0-4548 GCA_041670605.1 Lentisphaeria bacterium | reverse complement strand
CGGAATTATATCGCGCGCTGGCAGAAGCCGCAAGTATTCGCATGCCTTTTGGACGTTTTGGCCCGCAGGCTGTTCCGCCTGCGGGGTTGCGGATTTGCGAACTCCCCTTTGAGTATCTGAAAACCTTCGTCAAAAAAGGTTTTCCACGAGGGCGTATTGGCGAGTTAATGGAGCTTGTTTATCGCATGAAATTGGATGGCGCTGAAGAGGTTTTTCAGCAGTTTTTGAAAGATCAGCCGCCGACTCCCCGAGGTAAAAACCACCAACGCAACTGGCACTTTGATAACCCGGACTGAACGGTGCCGGGATTCCCCCCCCCAAAAATACAGGATGAAATATTATGTCTGACGGACGTGTTGCTGAATTGATGAATCTACTGAAAAGCTCCAGAAAGACGCTGGCTTTTACCGGAGCCGGGGTTTCGACCCTATCCGGTATCCCGGATTTCCGTGGGCCCAAGGGTGTTTTTGCGCAAAAATGGCAATCCTGGACGGTTGAACAGCTTCATGATATTGAAGTTTTCCGCAAACATCCGGATGCCTTCTACAGCTATGCCCGGACTTCCTGGTATACGCTGGACAGCCTGAATCCCAATATTGTGCATCAAGTACTCGCACAGCTTGAAGCCATGGGCTTACTGTATGCGGTTTATACCCAGAATATCGACATGTTACATCAGAAGGCAGGCAGCAAGAGAGTAGAAGAAATTCATGGTACGCTGGCCAGCCACAGCTGTCTGAGTTGCAGAAAAAAATTTTCGTATGCGGAGATCAAAAAAGTCGTTATGGCGGGTGATATTCCGTATTGTGATCATTGCCGGGGCTTGATCAAACCTGATGTCGTTTTTTTTGGCGAGAACCTTGATCAAGATCTGCTGGACCGCGGACGCAAAGATTTCAGTGAAGCCGACCTGATCCTGGTATTGGGCAGTAGTCTGAGCGTACAACCAGCCGCCAGTTTGCCGCTGCTGAGTATTCATCAGCATGGCAAAATGGTCATTGTCAACAGTCAGCCAACACCGTATGATCATTTCGCCAGCCAGTGTTTTGATGATTTGGACAGCGTCTTCAATGACCTGCAAAAAATGTTTTTTTCGGTATAAATTCCGGGAAGTTTTCGTCCTCAAAAGACGATCCCGAACGGCCCTTTTGGGAGCGATTCGATGAGCCTTTTCAAAAAGTTTCATCGAATCGTATTTTTGTATTGGTTTTTTTTTGATCCGGGATTAGAGTATCTTTTTTTCCACTCGATTTTGTATCCATGCATAGAGCATAAAAACGTTGCTAGAGAAAGGGTTAAAATTTCATGAGTCTGATAGACTGGTTGATTGTGATAATTCCTGTTCTTTTTGTGGTTGGCATGGGGATTTATTCACGAAAATATCTTCGTGGGGTCGCAGATTTTTTGGCAGCGGGGCGGGTTTGCGGGCGTTATGTCATCAGTGTTGGTGATATTGCCAATGCGCTTTCGATTATCGGGCTAGTCGCTTATGTCGAAGTGCACTATAAAACCGGTTTTGCCCTGGTGTTCTGGCAGCATTTGACCGGTCCGCTTGGTATTATTATGGGGCTGTTGGGATTCTGCACGTATCGCTTTCGGGAAACCAAAGCCCTTTCCCTTGGACAGTTCCTCGAAATGCGCTATAACCGCCCCTTCCGGATTTTTGCCTCCGCATTGCGGAGTTTATCGGAAATGCTGGCCAATATGATCATGCCGGCTGTAGCGGCTCGTTTTTTTATCTATTTTCTGGATTTGCCCAGAACGATGAATCTTTTTGGTTTGCAGATCCCGACTTTCATGTTAATTGTTTCGATCTGTCTGATTGTGGCGATCAGTATTATCTGTATGGGGGGGACTCTGGCTCTTGTCATAACCGATGCCATCCAGGGAATGTTCTGTTTTCCCCTGATTGTTGTTTTTGTCATTTTTATTCTGACAAAATTCAGTTGGTCGAATGAAATTGTTCCGGTGATGATTGATCGAGCCCAGGGAGAGAGTTTTCTCAATCCGTATGATCTGTCTAAATTGCGTGATTTCAATCTGTTTCTGGTAGTACTGACGATCTTTTCGGCCATTTTCCATCGCGCCAGTTGGATCGGCGCGGGCACGTCAACGGCCGCCAAAAGCCCGCATGAACAGAAAATGGCCAGTCTGCTGGGCACCTGGCGGGGTGCGATTACCTCCATTTTCTATGTGCTGATTGGGATCACCATCATTACTCTGTTGAATCATCGCAATTGGGCTCCCCAGGGGAAAAATGTCCGTGATCGGATTTCAGTCCGCATTGCCGAAGAGCTGGTGGAGGATCCGGCAGATCAGGTGATTTTGACTAGCCGTATCCAGGCGATTCAGCCCCAACTCCATGAAATTGGGGTGGACAAGCCTCTTTCCCAGACGGAGAATCTGGATACTCCAATATTGAAAACGGCGCATGAGACCCTGAAAGAATTCAATGGCGAAAGTGAAGGGAATGCAAAATTTCAGCAATTTCGGACGCTGTATCATCAATTGATGTTGGGCATGTCGATGCGCGAACTTTTGCCAACGGGCTTGCTTGGGCTATTCTGTCTGCTGATGGTGCTGGCGATGATTTCTACGGATGACACTCGGATCTACAGCGCGACGATCACTCTGACCCAGGATGTCGTCATGCCGTTGTTAAAGCGGCCTCTGACTCCCCGGCAGCATGTTTTGGCTCTGCGTCTGGTCAGTATTGGCATCGGGGTGTTTTTCTTCTTTGGTTCCGTTCTCATGTCGCAGTTGGACTATATCAACCTGTTTGTGACCTTGATGACAACGATGTGGATGGGGGGCTGCGGCCCAGTCATGATTTTTGGTCTGTACAGTCATTTTGGCACAACAGCGGGTGCCTTTACCTCATTGCTCACCGGTATGGTGATGGGCATCAGTGGTATTTTTGTCCAGCGCAATTGGGCAGATGTGGTTTACCCCTGGATAGACAAGGCTGGGTGGGTGGAGCCGCTGGATCATTTTCTGATTCTTGTTTCGAAACCTTTTGACCCGATTATTGTCTGGAAGATGGATGCCGTCAAGTTTCCCATCAATAGCTATGAATATTATTTTCTGACGATGATGTTCACGCTGTTTCTTTATTGCGTGGTTTCCTGGCTGACGATGAAGAAACCCTTCAATCTTGATCGCATGCTGCACCGCGGAATTTATAATGTGGATGGTGAAAACAAAGAACGTCTGGCCTGGTCGTTGCGTACGGTTTTCAATAAACTGCTGGGAATCACCAAGGAATATACGCTGGGCGACCGTTTTATCGCCTGGGGGTTCTTCCTGTACAGTTTTGTTTATAATTTTTTGCTGGCCTTTGTTTTGGTCATCATTTGGAACGCGATTACTCCTTGGCCGATTGAATGGTGGGGAAACTATTTCTTTGTGGTCTATTTGCTGGTTCCTGGCATTATGGCAGCGTTCTCGACTTTCTGGTTTGGTATAGGCGGATTCAAAGACTTGTTCCAATTATTCCGGGATTTGGAAGCTCGTGTGGATGATCCGTTGGACAACGGAACGGTTGAAGGGCATGTTTCCCTCGCCGATCTTGCCAAATTCAACGAACTGGAAAAAAAGCAAACAGAGTGTGACCCGTCGGAGGATCCACCGGCTTTGCCCTAAGTCGGTCGTTTCGCCGGTTTTCGTGGGGTACATGATGAGGACGTATTGAATGAACGAAGTACAAGGCAAAATTCCGGTGGAGGCTTTACACAGGGGCTTATCAATCCTTGAAATCCTCAGTGCGGATTTGAGTGGGCAGGGGCTTGCCTTGGCCGAGATCGCGGAACGTATGGGGCTGAAACGGACAACGGCTCACAACTTGCTAAAAACCCTGTGTCTGTGTGGGTATGCGGAAAATATTGGCGCCGGGAAATACTTGGTGGGTTGGAAGCTGCAGCGTTTCAGCCGGGATCGCACCCTGCGCAATTTCAGCCGGGATCTAGCCTTACGGATCCTGGGAGCATTGGCGAAAAGTACCGGCGAATCCCTCGTTTATGCTGTTTTGGTGAACAGTCGACGTCAAGTGATAGCTAGGGCTTGTGGCGGACAGGATGTGCAGGTTAATATTGTTCAGCTGGAACCCGATCATCAGGGTCTCTGGCAAACGGTAACCGGGCGAATTTTGGCAGCTTTCTGTCTGCCTCAGGAATTGCAGCAGATTTTCGCCAACGAAGGGATGCCTGGCAGGCACTGGCAGGGGCTGACGACGCAGGAACAGGTGCTTGAGCAATTAGCTCAAATCCGCAGGCAGGGTTTTGTCTGTGAATTATCCGGCGAGGTTTTTTCTGCAGCAGTACCGGTATCAGGCAATAAGAATTTGCTGTTGGGGACTCTGGGGATTCACCTGCCGATGTTCCGGCATGTCCCGGAACGCGAAGACGAATTGATTCTCCAGCTCAGAGAGGCCGCTGCCGGACTGGCGAAAGACTTGTTGACAAATGCTGCTACATTATGACTGAGCAAGTCAACAGGAGAGTCTTTTTTTGGGATTAGGGTCGGGACTCAGTCCGGGATGGAGAATAAATT
>JBAXYW010000356.1:0-4560 GCA_041670605.1 Lentisphaeria bacterium | reverse complement strand
TCTTCGCTCTGGAAACACCAGATTGGCCGATTTCCAAGGTCATTCTCGCAGACGCAAGACCCGCTCTCCCATTATTAAAAGAAATATGCTTTCACTGTCTCTCGATCCGTGCCGGACCGGACGCCTGAATTGCTTTTTGTATTCTTTACAATATTCCCCTTTGCTATCCCAAAAGCATAGAAAAAAATCCTCAAGGTCGGCCTGTATACATCGCCTGTCCAGGATTGAAATAACCCCCTTAATCGTACGTAACCAGGCATTGATGCTTGCTGACCAAGACGGAAGTTCCATTTTCTGCCGGCGACGACCGGCCATCCTGGCGGGACCATTTTGTTCTGCTGCAAAAGAAGGTGCATTATGAATCATGAAGTTTCTATCGTTCACCAAATTTCATTTCTGGCGATCCAGACCGGTATCATTTTATTGGCCGCCCGTTTCTGTGGTAAAGCGGCGCAAAAATTTCATATTCCGCCCGTATTGGGAGAATTGTTGGCGGGGATTCTCATTGGCCCGTATTTGCTGGGCGGTCTAAACCTGGGAATCCCGGGCTTTGCCAATGGTTTTTTCCCTCTGCCGTACGCCAGTTCCCTGCCGGTTTCCACTGCTCTCTATGGCATTGCCACTCTGGGATCGATCATCCTCCTGTTCATGTCAGGACTGGAAACAGACCTCAGACTTCTTTTCCGATATTCACTGGCAGGCACAGTCATCGGATTGGGCGGTGTACTTTTCTCGTTCGCCTTCGGAACCGGACTTTGTATGGTGATGCTTGACGTCGGATTCATGAACCCACGCGCCCTTTTCATGGGAATACTCTGCACAGCAACATCCGTCGGAATCACCGCCAGAATTCTGTCTGAAAAAAAGTGCATCGATTCTCCGGAAGGCACGACCATTCTTGCAGCCGCGGTCATTGACGATGTCCTTGGAATCATCTGCTTGGCCGTTGTCATGGGACTGCTGGGAGGTGGAGGCAATGGGCAAGGATCGGTGGATTGGGCGCGCATCGGCATCATCTCGCTGAAAAGTATCGGTATCTGGCTGGGCGCCACAATTCTTGGACTCCTTTTCGCACACAGAATTGCAAAGTTTCTCAAATTGTTTCGCCCATCGGCCAATTATTCCATCATGGCTTTTGGACTGGCTTTACTGCTGGCGGGGTTCTTTGAACAGGCCGGTTTGGCGATGATCATCGGAGCCTACGTGATGGGACTTAGCCTCTCTAAAACCGATATCGCCTATTCTCTGCAACGTACCTTGCATGGCGTTTATGATTTTCTGGTGCCGATTTTCTTTGTTGTTATGGGGATGCTGGTGGATGTCCGGGTGCTGGGCGACCGGGAAGTGCTGACGTTTGGAATTCTGTACAGCATTCTGGCCGTTCTTTCAAAAATTATCGGCTGCGGATTGCCGGCCTACTTCTTGAACTTCAACCTGCTGGGCGCGGCGCGAATCGGTGCCGGCATGATTCCTCGTGGGGAAGTTGCCCTGATTATCGCCGGCATCGGCGCAACCAGCATGATGACCATCAATAACAGCAAAACTCCGGTCATTGATCCCAAACTCTTTGGAGTCACCATCATTATGACCCTCTTAACCACCATCCTGGCTCCTCCACTCCTGTCTTTCTTGCTGTCCATCAAAAGAAAAGGAGTCAAAAAAGAAGTGGACGATCTTTCCCTGGTTCATACCAAGTTCAGCATGCCCTCCGAATTTGTCCGAGACTTTATTTTCCGAGCTCTAATTGACAACCTGCGACTGGACGGCTTCCGCCATTCGGAAATTGTTCGCGAAGCCGGACTAATCAATTTTCGTAAGGAAAGCACGACCTTCACCATGAATATCCTTGGCAATGAATTTGATTTCGAGTCCAATTTCAACGAAGTGATGTTGATCAAAACCGTAATGTATGAAACATTTGTCGAACTGCACAAAAATCTGACAGATCTAAAAATGACCGCTTGTCCGGCAGGGATGGATGAAGCCATCCTCAGTGGTACAGAAAACAATGCGCTGCAGATTCCGATCAACTTGCAAAGGGTCATCCCCCCTGACTGTGTTTTGACGAACCTCAAAGCCGATACCATGGAAGAAGCGATCCGTGAGTTAATCCATGCCCTGGATCGATCCGGACGTCTGTCCAACAATCAAGTATGCATCCGGGATGTCCTGGCGCGCGAAGCCATCGTGTCAACCTGTTTTTCCGGCGGAATTGCGCTTCCGCATGCCCGAACTGTCGGAGTGCAGGAATTGGTGGCGGCCATTGGCATCAGCCGAAAGGGATGCCGGACGAGTAACGATTCCGGGCTCCAAGCTAGAATTTTTGTCCTCAGCCTCTGCCCCAAATTGGCAGAAGAACCCTATCTGCAGTTTGTTGCCCATGTCGCTAGCATTCTGACCGATGAAAAAAATCTCGAAATCGTGGATAGTAGCAAAAATTCCGCTGAAATTCATCAATTGTTCTGTGCCAGAAAGAAAAAAAAATGACGTGGGCACAAGCCTAACCCCACATTAGCTTGTAACAAAAACCTGGTGGATAGTATAGAGTCTGATGAATAGTATATAGAGGGTTTATAAGTAAAAAAAGACCGACCCAAGCTTGACAAGAAAGAGGATAATGATATATTGTGAATAGTGAATCACTATTCGACATTAATTTTAATAGGGATCTTTTTTCATGCGTGCTGCGAAAATCAACACTGAGCTTCGTCAGGAGCAGATCATTGAAGCTGCGATGTCTCTGATTGTTTCTGAGGGTTTTTCCAATCTGAGCATTGCTGGCATTGCCGCTCGGGTTGGTATTGTTCCATCGGCTCTTTACCGTCATTACCCGAGTAAGGAGGCGGTTTTAGGCGCTGTTTTGGAGCATCTTCGTTTACGGATGTTGGGCAATGTTAAGGCGGTGTGTTTGGAGTCTCCGCTTGCCTTGGAACGTTTACGTTTATTGTTGGTACGTCACATGAGTATGTTGGTTGGGACTCCGGCGCTCACTCCGATCGTGTTTGCGCACTTTTCTCAGGCTGCCAATGTGGAGCGTTGGAGCGGTTTACGCGACACCGTTTATGCCTATTTGCAAGAGGTAGCTCGGATTATTGAGCAGGGACAGGCAGATGGAACGATTTGCAGTGAAATTTCTTCCAGTACAGCGGCAATGATGTTCATTGGGTTGATTTTCCCAGCTATCATGCTTCACAAGCTTTCGGACGGAGACTTTGACCCGATGCAGCAAATAAATGCCGCTTGGCCGGTGTTTAGGCGGGGATTGACAGCAGGCTGCCAGGATAAGATGCCTGGTAGCAAACAAGCTTAAGAAAAATGCCCTAAAAAAGGAATCGCCGATGCGTTTTATACAAAGATTTTTCCAGAAGCTTCTGTTTGTGTTGCCCGTTATTTTAGCTCTTGTCCTTGTTGTTTTTCTGCTTCGTAGCCGTTCTGCGCCAGTCAAGAAAAAAACAGAAGAACGCGGTCGTCCGATGCGTGTCATTGCGGCTCCACAGTTGACATTTTTGCCCAAGGCCTTGGGGTATGGCATCGCCGACCCGAGCCATGTTTGGCAGGCGTTGGCGGAAGTGAAAGGTACCGTTGCCTCAGTACATTCCAGGCTGGAATCGGGAGCTTTGATCAGCGAAGGCACCATTCTGCTGCAAATTGATCCGGCGGACTATGAGTTGGCAGTAGCACTACGGCGCGCACAGCAAGCGGAAACGCAGGCCCAATTAGATGAGCTGGCCGTGGAGGAACGTAGCAACAAAGCTTCGCTGGCGATTGAGAAGCGCTCGCTGGACTTTGCCAGCAAATCCATGCAGCGCTTGCGCACGTTGCGTCAACAGGAAGCGATTGCCGCGGATGAAGTGGATCGTGAAGAACGCCGCGTTCTGCAACAGGAACAAGTACTCCAGCAGATTGAAAATGCTCTGGCTCAAGTACCCACCCGGCGTGAGGCTCTCCGTGCAGCCATGGCCGTCAATGCGGCGAATCTGCAACAGGCGGAGCTTGATTTGAGGCGAACAGTGATTCGTGCCCCTTTCGCCTGCCGTCTCGGCTCCGTGAAGTTGAAAAAAGGACAGGTGGTCAATGCCGGTCAGAAACTTTTCGAGGCGCACGGGACAGCGACAGTAGAGATTGAGGCGAAATTTCGCCCGGAGCAAATACGCGATTTGCTGCCCATTGAGAAGCGCCAGCAGTTCCAGCAGGGCCTCAGCATGGAAATGTTGCAGCAGCTTTTTGACCTGACGGTGACCATTCGGCTCCACAGTGGTGCTTGGGAGGCGAGCTGGCCGGCTCGCTTTGATCGCATCCGTGAAACCGTCGATCTGCGCACTCGCGCCATTAAGGTCGTGGCAGTTGTCGAGGATCCGTACGGGCAGGTTATCCCCGGGGTTCGCCCTACTTTGGTTCGCGGCATGTACTGCGAAATGGAACTGCAAGCGCCGGCTCGTCCCCAAACCGTAGTGCTGCCTCGTGGCGCTGTGGTGAACGAAATGGTGTATCTTCTTGACGACGAAAGCCGCCTACGGCGCCAACAGGTTCAGGTCGCTTGCACCCAGGGTGATCTGGTCG
>JBAXYW010000355.1:0-4572 GCA_041670605.1 Lentisphaeria bacterium | reverse complement strand
CGTTTGTATTTGCCGCAGTAACATTCCCAATCGTGAGTCGGTCCGAAAATCCGTTCACAAAACAGACCGCCTTTCTCTGGCTTAAAGGTGCGGTAATTGATTGTTTCAGGAGTTTTGACCTCGCCATGACTCCAAGAACGAATGGTATCAGGCGATGCGACTCCTATGGTGACACAATTCGTGTCATCCATGGCTTCCATGCCGATCAGTTTATTTAATGTGTTGGCCAAGGAAGTAACCTCCATTTATGATTAGATTTGCAGATTAAATTTCACGAAAGAACAAGCATCAGGCAAGGTGATCAGGCCATGACATTCTTGCTTCGACGGATTCTGACATCGAGGCAGAGACTCATCATTTCCCGCATGAGCACGTTGAAGGATTCCGGGATTCCGGCTTCCAATTCATTTTTGCCCTGCATGATCGAATCGTAAATCTTGGTACGTCCTGCCACATCGTCACTCTTGACCGTCAACATTTCCTGAAGAGTATATGCTGCCCCGTACGCTTCCAGAGCCCACACTTCCATTTCCCCGAAACGCTGCCCACCATGCTGGGCTTTCCCGCCGAGGGGCTGCTGCGTAACCAGAGAATACGGGCCGACTGCACGGGCATGGATTTTATTGGCCACGAGGTGATCCAGTTTCAGCATGTAAATCTGCCCTACGACGATTCTCTGGTCGAAGGGTTCGCCGGTGCAGCCATCATACAGGCGGGTTTTACCATCCAAATCCACGAAGCTTTCCGTTCGGTCACGGCCTTCCTGGTCAAGAACCCGGTTATCACTGTTCATTGTCCAGCCCATTTCCATGACTTTGGCACGACGGGCTTGATCCAGCAGATCAATAATGGTTTCTTCATGCATACCATCAAAGACCGGGGTGGCAACATGCATACCCAGAATTTTAGCGGCCCAGCCGGCATGCGTTTCAAAGACCTGTCCGACGTTCATTCGGGATGGCACGCCAAGGGGATTCAGGATAATATCCACCGGCGTTCCGTCCGCCATAAAAGGCAAATCCGCAACCGGCACAATCTTCGCCACGATTCCCTTGTTACCATGCCGCCCAGCCATCTTGTCCCCCACCGAAATACGACGCTTGCTGGCAATATAAACTTTGACACTTTTAATCTGACCGGGTTCTTTCCCGTCACTCTTTTCCAGAATGTCCAGCGCTTCATGGCGGCATTGATCATTATCCCGCAATTTGGTACGGAATGCCCGAATGATTTCTTCGATGCGGGCTTTGTCATCACAATCTTTCATCTGAAAAGAATCATGGTGAGTGGCCAGACGCGTCAACATCATCTTGGTGATCTTCCGATTCGCCGGGATCAATTCTTCGTTTTCTTCTTCGTTATGATAAGAAACCGGGGTTTGAAACTTCTGTCCCAAGAACTGTTCCCCGAGCATCTTGACCATGTCATCAAGAATGCTGGACTGCTCGTTCTTATATTTGTTTTCCGTCTCTTTTTGTTTCAGCTTGAATTCCACCTTGCTCAATTTCAGTTTTGTAGGATCGACCCGACGTTCCACACGCACATCCATGACAATTCCGGAACAACCGCTGGGAACCAGAAGCGAACTGTCTTTAACATCCGCCGCTTTTTCACCAAAAATCGCTTTCAACAAGCGTTCTTCCGGAGCCAGCTCCGTCTCATTTTTCGGGGTGATTTTTCCGACCAGAATGTCACCGGTGCGAACTTCCGAACCAAGCCGGATCACGCCTTCCGTATCAAGATTTCGCAAAGCATCTTCCCCGACATTCGGAATATCCCGGGTGATTTCTTCGGCACCCAATTTGGTATCCCTGGCAATCACATCCTCGAGACTGACATGGATACTGGTATAGACATCCTCCTCCACCAGCCGTTCACTGATAATGATGGCATCTTCAAAATTATATCCACGCCAAGGCATAAAGGCCACCATGACATTATGTCCGAGAGCCAATTCACCGCGGTCGGTACAGGTACCATCGGCAATTGGCTGACCTTTTTTAACTTTCTGCCCACGCTTGACCATCGGACGCTGGTTGATCAGTGTCGATGCATTGGAACGCAAAAACTTATACAAATAATAGTGTTGACACTTCGGCGCTGAGGCATTGTCAGTCGGCATTTTACCGTCAGGAGTAATGATGATCTCCTCTGCAGTGGAGGAAGCGACGATACCGCTTTCTTTAGCAATCACAATTGCCATTGAATCCCGAGCCACAATCGCTTCCAAACCGGTACCTACCAGAGGCATGTCGGCTTTCAGCAAGGGAACCGCCTGACGCTGCATGTTGGCGCCCATCAAGGCACGATTCGCATCATCGTGTTCCAAAAAGGGAATCAAGCCTGCAGCAGCACTGATTAACTGTTTGGGTGAAACGTCAATCAGCTGGACTTCTTCGCGCCGGAACAGCCCGTTTTCGCCCTGGTGTCGTGACAACACGAGTTCATTTAGGAATTTCCCTTCATCATCCCGAGGTGCATTGGCCTGAGCAATAATATACTCTTCCTCCTTATCGGCCGTTAAATAAACGATCTCGTCCATAACTTTCCAATTCTCTACACGGCAGTATGGCGTTTGAATAAAACCATATTCATCAATTCTACCGTAAAGAGCCAGCGAGGAGATCAAACCGATGTTCGGTCCTTCCGGAGTTTCAATCGGACAGACCCGCCCATAATGGCTGGAATGCACGTCACGCACATCGTACCCGGCGCGATCCCGGGTAAGGCCGCCAGGCCCCAAGGCACTGAGGCGACGTTTATTTGTCAATTCGGCCAGACAATTGGTTTGATCCATAAACTGGCTAAGCTGGTTGCGCCCAAAGAAATCCCGAATCACACTGGCAAACGCCTTGGGGTTGAGGATTCGAGAAATTCCTTTGTCCTGATTCTCCGAAGAGGCAAGCCGTTCACGTACCTGGTTGGCCGTTCTTGCCAAACCAAGCCGGCACTGATTTTGCAGCAATTCCCCAACCGTACGAATACGACGGCGTCCTAAATGATCGATATCATCCTTTGTACCATGACCATTGCGCAAAGCCATCAGATACCGGGTCGCCGCAGCGATATCAGTTTTCGTCAGCACTTTGATTTTCGAGTCAACATTGATGTTCAGGCGTTGATTCATCTTGAAACGCCCGACACTACCAAGATTGTAACGGCGGGGATCTTCAAACAGGCGTTTGAACAACGCCTTGGCGTTGTTGGCAGTCGCTGGATCCTGAGGCCGCATCCGTTTATAGATTTCACGCTGGGCATCTTCACAGGTGACCGTAGTATCCTTTTGCACGCAGCGAATAAAATAATCGCCAATTTCAAGCGTATCCACCACCGGTATCGACTTCACCCCCGCTTCTTTCAAATCATCCAGCAAATTCTCATTGAGCGATTCCAATGCCGGAACCAAAACGACAGTCGCATCTTTGGGATGATGAATCTCTTCGGCAGTATAATAATGCGAAGGATCATCTGCTTTCCGCAAACGGCTAACTTTGATCTCTTCCACAGAATATACAGCATCCAGAATCTCACGGTTATTATTAAAACCAAAAGCCCGCAGAAAGGTGCTGATCAGAAATTTGCGGCGGCGGCGTTTGCGGTCAAGATAGATATACATGAAGTCATTGATATCAAAATGCACTTCTAACCAAGAACCGTGATCGGCGATAATTCGAAACGAATAAAGATATTTGCCACTGGCATGACGATTTTCTTCAAAGCAGACACCGGGAGAACGATGCAACTGACTGACAATCACCCGTTCCGCACCATTGATGACAAACGAACCGCTTTCCGTCATCATGGGGATTTCCCCCATCTGAACCTTCTCTTCGAGGACTTCCCGGGTGCTGGCGCGTTTCAAACGGAAACAGACCTGCAGAGCTCCTTGATAGGTGCCCCCATCCTTCAAACAGTCCACGATCCCTACCTTTGGAGGCTCAATATGGTAGCTCACATACTCAAGCCCACAACTGATTTCTCCACTCTCCTTCGGAGGAAAAGTCTCCTCAAAAACTTCCTGCAATCCCTTGGAAATACGTTTCTCCGGAGGCACCTCCAGCTGCAGAAAATCCGCATACGATTTGGTTTGAATTTCAATTAAATTCGGAATCCCAATGGCATCCTTGAGTTCACCGAAGTCTTTGCGTTCGAACATGGTTGTTTCCGCCTCACTTTAGGTCGACAAAAATAAAATATCACAAGCCCGAAAGACCAGACGGTTGCAGGAACTTGTTTTTTTTTGCTGATTTTTTTTTCGAGTCAGCTCCTCAAAACAAGAAAAGACGGGAGAGCAGGACACTTGAAAAACAGGGGCTTGGCCGCCGACAGTCTATTTAGTCTCACTGCCTGTACCAGTCTCCGTTTTCCTGAACTTCCTGCCAACCAGTCTGATCTCTGAAAACAATTCAATTGTCGCTGCCTGAAACAGCTCTTGATGCAATCTGCTTTCCGAGTGAGGTCATACTCTCCCTACCCCACAGACTCGGCAGCAAAATCAGGCTGCCCTCAAGCAGCCTGATCCAAAGTCTTATTTTACCTCAACTTTGGCGCCTGCTGCTTCTAACTTCGCCT
>JBAXYW010000354.1:0-4579 GCA_041670605.1 Lentisphaeria bacterium | reverse complement strand
GGCGCAAAAGGCCTTCGCTCCGGTCAGCTACAGCTCTGCCATCTATACCCCCATCAGCCCTGAAAAAGCGCAGATATCCTATTCGATGCGCATCGTCGTCCCACCCTTAAAAAGTCAGAAATTTCATTTTGCTCTGGGGGCGGTGCAGCGTCGTTTTGATGCCGAAGAGACGGTTGTCCAGGCGCATTATGACAGTTATCCGGAGGAATGGCACCCGGCTCAGGGTCAGGATGATCCCTATATCTGGGGAGCTCACAGCCATTATCTGGCCTGGTACTACATCCCGCACCGGGAAAAAGAACGTCGCCGTTATGCAACCGTTGACTGGGCGTACACCCCATACAAACGTTCAGGAGACCCCTATGGACGAAAGCAATTCTGGGACTATACGCCAGCCTTCCCGATCCAGGAACGCGGCTTCGGGCAGGTCGCCAACCTGATCTTCTTCGACTACCGAAAAATGAGTATCGAAGACTTCCATCAAACCCGCAAAAAAATCTTTGACAAGCACGGGCATGACTTCGGCTATGCCTTTTATGCCAATGCCGCCTGGTGTGAAATTGCTCTGGCTGAGGAGCATTATCCCGATGCCATCAACAATATCACGGAAGGCAGCATCGTTTCCATTCTGGGACCATGGTCAACGCATCATGATCGCGAAATCCGGGTTTTTCCGATGGGCACTTCCTTTGCCAAGCAGTTCAAAACCGATCTGAAACAGCTACATCAGGAGTTAAATCTGCCCGGTTTTGCGATCGATTGCGGCAGCTTCGGCATGTATTACCGCGGTCCTGCCTGCGCGGATGAAACCCTGCCAGGACGAGCCTGGGATGAAAAAGGGGTCTTCATCTGTGAATCCATCACCATCAATGAACTCATCGATTTCATCCATTCTCTGAATCCGGAAAATCCGCCGTTCGCCTGGAAAAATGGGATAGCCAAAAGTGATTATACGATGATAGAAACGAGTATTTTCAATCCTCTTTTCCGCGCCTGGATGCCTTTGTGCCGTTATCTGATCGGGCAGCGTCCAACCGTTGTGCACAGCCCCGGTTATCTTTTTGAACAAACCATACCGCAATGGCAAAATCTCGATCAGAAAACATTCATGGAAGAATATGCAAAACTCGGCGATCATGTCGTGCTAACGGATTTCCAATACGGTTTTACGCAAAGTCATGAAGTCCAGTCCGGCAATCCGCAAAGCATTTATTGCATGCCGGAACTATTGACCTGCATCCGTAATGGCTGGCAGGCACTGATCCCGGTTGAAACAAACCACAACGGAAAATATCTCTACCGGGCTCGATATGGACGCGATGCCAGCACGATTCTTTATTACGGGAATCCATGGCCGGAAAAGATGCCGCTCACCTTCAAAGTAGACAATTCTGCCCTAGGCGACGGGTATAACCTCTTTGTCCCCATGAAGCGGGACTTTGCCAGCCTCACAAACCAAATCGCCGACAATGGCGACACGGTTTTCCAGGCCAGCCTGCCCTCCCGCCGCCCGGCACTCTTTGAAGCCGTCCTGAACCTCAGTGACTCAAACAACCACAATTTCGGCGAAGTACTGGTGCAATCCCGCAAAGACCTGCACCAGATTGAATACCGCATACAGCTCAACAATCCGGATCCAATCCGTTGCCGCCTGAAGCCGCGCTGGATTCATCGCTTCAGTCCGGTAATCCTGCTCGGTAACCAAATTATCCCTACAGGGGTGGAATGCAACCTGCCCCCGGGAGCGGATATCCACATTCTGTACCGTTCAGAGTTTTTCCAGTGTTCGTATCAGGAAATCGACTGCTTCCCCTTTGTCGATGCTGAGAGGCAACCCGATTTCAGCATCTGGCTACCGCCGGATGCCAATGCTTCGGAAATGAAAGAGGCGGTCAATATGCAGACCTATTTTTCCTATACTGGCAAGTTGAAGGTCACCGGTACCACCCCGCTTTTTATTGTCAGGGACAACGAACCCCCCGAAGGCCCGACAGTCCAGATACGGGTCGGGCGCGGCGGTACGCCAGCCATTGAACGAAAAGGGGAGATTCTTTCCCTGAATGCTGGCAATGCAGCTGAGGCAGACGTGATGATGCAACTGCTCAACTATGCAATGGATCGCCAGTTTCCTTGGTATCCGGGACGTTCCGGACCCAAAGATATGGTCGACCGTTTCAACCTGCAGGAAAATCTGATGCCGTATGAACGTTGTTTTGAAAGCGAGGAGTTTGCACAATGAAAAGAATAGAATGCCGGATCTTCAAAGTAATTCTAGTCATGGGGTTGCTTTCAGGTGGCACGCTGCTGACCGGGACGGAGCCATTTGAGGGGCGAGTAAAACTTGTTGAAACTGAAAACCCGCTACCGGAAATCAGACTGGCCAACAGCCGCCTCGAACTTACCTTTCTGCCAGATTCCATGGGACGGATTTCCCAAATCCGGCACATCGCCCTGCAAAAGGATCTGCTACAACCCTACCGTCAGAAAATACTGCAGGGGAATCCGCTTTTTGCGCCTTCCACCAGCAACAGTTGCGGGATCCGGGAGCTTTTCTGGGGAATCAAGATGACCGGCAGTGATATTCCGATGCAGCTTGTCCGGCAAAACGACGACAAGATTGAATTCAGCAGCCCGCATTATGGCAATACCGCATTCAGTTTGCATCGGACTCTGCACCTGCTACCGGACAGTTTGATCCTTGAATTTTCACTCAATGTCCGCAACAACGCAAAAGTCACCTCAGCATATTCCCTATGGTTCAATTTACTGCCGGCGCTCCCGATAAGCGCCATGATGCCGGTCAAAGGCGGCGCACAACCGGTGCGTGGCAGAGGGTTGCAGAAACTCGCCGATGAAGACACTCTCTTTGCCGGCAAAGCGGGACAATACTTTTTCGCACCGGCAGCCCCATGGGCAGCAGCCCACCTGAAATCAGCGAATTTGCTGATGGTCATCTGCTTCGACCCCGAAGATATGCAGCCGGACGGATTCTTCTACTCATGGGGCGGTATTACCACAAATGGCGAAATACACACCTTTGAACCGGTTTTTGGGAACCGGAAACTAAATCCTGGTGAAACACACGAACACCGTTACCGCATAATATTCCTGCCCGGAATGGAAGCCCTGCGCGGCATGATCGGAAACACCGGCATCAACGCCAGTTTCACGGCAACAGAATTACTGCTGGAATTCGCTGCGGCGGTCACCACTGCCGGACAATCCATCGCTGTAGAGCTGAAAAATGAGACAGGGATCATTTCGCTTGGCAATATCCGCATTCCCGACCTGCAGCCGGATAAAACAGCCAGGCTGAGTCTTTCCCTGCCTGACAGTCTTACCCCGGGGAGATACCGTGTGCAACTCCGCACGAAATCGGAAGCGGTCGAACTGATCGGCGCTGAACTGGAACGCTGATTTTTTATTCTGACGGAACCTGTTCATGAGGAAAAATTCATGTGGAAATTCATAACCCTGTTACTAATGATCTCATTACTGCCCTGCGACGCAAAAGAATTGCTGGAGGTCGCAAGTCTTGCGGAATCCTGGGAAAACGTGCAGATACAGGAAGGCAGTTCGGCCCTGACGGCAAAAGGCCAAGCGGTCAGCCGCCAATTTCTACAGCTCAGTCCAAGGCGGTGCTATCGTCTGAGCACACAGATCAACCCGCAGCAAAATACGCGGTTTTTCCTAGGCTTCATACCATATAACCGGGAAAAACGTCGCATCGAATCAAGTTTTTTCCATATCCAGCCAAGAAGCGACACTGCCCTTGCGGCAGCATGCCAAAGCGATGACCGCATGATCTTCGTCGAAAATGCCCAATTCTGGCAGACCAGGAAAAAATCCTGGATGGCTTTTGATTGCGATCCTTCCGGATTCTTCAATGACCTGCCCAATTTTTCGATAAGTCCAATCCTGATTGAGGCGAAGGAGAAATCAGGGAATGGGCTCTGGCGTTTGCGGTTGCAGGAACCCATTGGCCGGGCTGCCGCAGCCGGAACACCAATTCGTCAGCACTTTGGCTATGGTGTATACATGTATGCAGGACCGTCCGCAGTCCTGTCTAAAAACCAGTTCTCTTTTCGGCAGGGAGCCATCTATGGGCGCTGCCTGAATATCTGTGAAAACTTTGCATTCTGGCCCGGCGTGAAATATCTTAAAGTCATCCTGGTAAATTTCAACAATGTCACGTTTCAGTTCAAAGATGTTTCGCTGACTGAAGTCAGCATCGAGGAAGCAATGAAAGACAATCAAACTGCACGGCCGCAAAAACCCGGTGAACTCCGTTTCCACCCTGTGGATACGCCTGGTTTTCAGATGGAAGGACTTGCCTTTTTTGCCAGCGAAAAACAATTTCGCCGTTTTCCACTGCAGGCGGATCCGGCATTGCCTGACGGTGTCGAATCGCTCAGCTGGCACAGCGCCGGCGCCATGCTGCGCTTCCGTTCCAACACCCGGAAGCTTGCAGTCAAAGTCAGGATTGCGAATTTTCCCGGCTTTGATCATATGAGCCGCATCGGCCAGGCCGGCGTCGATCTCTATCTTGGAGAGCCCGGCCAAACGACTTTTCATGCGG
>JBAXYW010000353.1:0-4585 GCA_041670605.1 Lentisphaeria bacterium | reverse complement strand
CTGCAAAAAATGCGGCACCCCTTTGCTTTCCGAACAGGCCTGGAAGAAAAGACAAGTATGGACTCAGGTTATTGGAACGATTGCATCCTCAGAAAGATCACAGAGAGCCCCGCCGATACCCTCAATAAGCATTCCTTCCATTTGACATAGAAAGGGCTTGGATGAAAAAACGTTTTTTTCGTTCCAGGCGGCATTGTGCCAAGATGCGAAAAACACACCGGTCACGAAAAAAAAAACGGGATCTGTCATTGCAAGGCAAACGACAACAATGGAAAAAAGCACACCCAAAGGACAAAAAAGACTATTTACGCGGATAAGCGCCGTTTAAAATTACCATGACAGCGCCCTTTGGTGAGGGAAGCTGAAAAAGCAAAATCCAAAGTATATTATAAGGTATGCGAACCTGTCCGTTGTTCTTATCCCCTCTGGCTCAGTTCAACAAGAGTTTATCTACCCCTTCGGGGCAAATAAACTCTAATAGTTCTTTTTTTCAACTCATTGTTTTGAATTACCTCATATCAGGTAGCACTGAGCAAAAGGGTGTCCACTACGGGTAAGCAGTATAAAGTCCACTTTCAATAGCCACGAAACTGGCGGTAGTGGTATAATCACCATAGGTCTAAGGTGAAATCTGCGGGATTGAGTTCCCGGAAATCCTTTTTCTGCATTTTCAGCAGCAGTGTTGCGGCACATCCGGCGGCCTGTCCGGTGGCGATACAGGTTCCCATGACTCTGGCTGAACCATTGGCGCCGCGGTCTGAAGACAGACATCTTCCTGCGACCATCACATTGGCAAGGTTAACCGGTAACAGGCAGCCGTAGGGAATATCATACGAAAGGCCATCACGCACCGGAATGCGCACTTGAGCAGTCCCGCGACCGTGAATATCCACATGATGACTACCCTTGGCTATAGCATCCGGAAAGCGCCTGGCCTGAATTACATCGTCCTGAGTTAAAAGATATTCTCCGACAATACGACCGCTTTCCCGCATCCCCAGCCTGGGCATGACCGCACTGATGGCCGCGTGCTGGAAACCGGGAACATTTTCCCGAAAAAATGCCGCTGTACGGATGATTTGCTGGTTCAATTCATATAAAACCGGAGTCAACTGCGAGGCATCACGGCAATTGATTCCCGAAACCCGGGTGACATTCAGGCAGAGCTCGCGCTTTGGCAGTGAAGTTGGGGTAATAAAGGCCGCTGTACAGGGATGCATTTCACCACGTTCAATCGCCCCGCCCAGCAATTTTCCAGCGGCAGCCAGCGCCACGTAAGGATATCCTTTTTCATACAAATTCCGGGCAGCTTGGTGGCGGTCGCGCTCCAGTGCCGGGTTATCACAAAGCAGTGCTTCTTCCGGGTTGTCACGGATAAAGCGCAGAAACGCTTCATAATCGATATTGCCCATACGGAAGGTCAGGCTCAAAGGTTGGAATTCGCCTGTTTCCGATCCGAATATCACCTCGCCGCCACAAAGCTTTGTCAGAAAGCCGCCGCCTGTCGCATCGATGGCTGCGTCACAGTCCAGCCAAGTTTGTGAAACTGGCGAGCAGGCCAGCAACTGCTGCAAGCGTCCGGAAGCGTGGCGAACAGCAGTGATCCTGGTGTTCAGAACCATACGAACCTGGTATTTTGCCAACATCTGCAACATTACCAGGCGGAGGATTTCGGGATCCAGGCATAACCCCACGACACTACGCCAATCACAGACTGGCCCGGGAATCCCCCCAGGTGCCAAGTTCTCGCAGGCGTTAACGATTTCCGGCAAAATCCCTTTTACGCAGGGGACTCCGAGCGTGGTATATGCACCAAGCAAGGGCATTCCGGAGAACAGATCCCCTCCAACATTGCTGTCTGCCTCCACGAGCAGGACATCCACACCCTTACGAGCAGCTGCCAGTGCAGCAGCCAATCCTGCCGCACCCCCTCCAATAACAATCAGTTTCATCGTTCAATCCTATGTTTTATTTGCTTGACAAGCGGGGAATTGCATGGTATCAAGCAAACGAATCTGTCCTTGAAGAACGGCTTGTCGGTTTGTTGGGCATCCGAATTACTTTAATGCCCAGGCCAGTGCGGCGTCACCGTGGCGCAGGTAAAGAACACCATTGGCAATAATGGGATGGCACCAATGCTGTTGCTGGCCATCGCGTATCGGGAAACGGGAGATTTCGCTGAAGGCTGAGGGATCCGGTTTTGCCAGAATCATATTACCACGGTCAGCATCATAGATATACAGCATATTGTCAGCAGTGATGATTTGTCCCAGCCCGAGTTGCGGGACTTTCGCTAAAAAAAGTGTTTTTCCGGTATCGGCATCGAGGCAGGTCCAGTTTCGCGAGGTATGCGAAGTGCTGAAAATCCAATGATTAAGCCAGACAAAGCCGTGGTGTTGTGAGCAGAGATCTTGATTGCTCCACAGTACTTTGACAGCACTGGCGTCGGCATTGAGCTGGAACATCATGGAACCATGATTGTAGCCATTGGACAGGAACAGGCGCCCGGAACGGTAAATCAATGAGTTGGCAATGATATCGTAGCGATTGATCTTGCGTCCGGCATCAAGAATTTTGGCGAAAGGACAGTTCCAGACAATGTTTCCGGTGGCGGGATCAACCCCAAACACATAGTTGGTTGTCGCTCCGATAATTTGCCGGATGCCTTTATGGTTGATTTCAGTCGGGCTGACGTAACTGGTTTTATCTCCAAGGCTTTTGCTTTGCCAAAGGGTTTTTCCGTCGTGCCGGTCGAAGGCCACCATGGTCGTCTGCTTTCCACCCGGGGTGAAATAGACGGCTTGTTCATCAACCAGCAGAGATTCGGCAATTCCCCAGCTGCCAACGGCTCCCTGAAAAGTTTCAATGGCATTGATTTTCCACAGTAATTTTCCAGTATCTGCAGCCAGTTTGGCCACCTCACCGCTACCACTACTGACAAAGAGTTCTCCCGCACTGAAGCTTGCTGTGCTTCTGGAGGCCGGATACTGCCCACTCCAAGGCTGGCCATAACCTGTCTGCCAGAGAATTTTTCCATCATTAATATCCAAACAACTGACCGTTTCGACTTTGCTGCCGTCGCTTTCGCGCACACCGGTGAAATAAGCCCGGTTTTTGACAACAATCGGGGAAGAATAGCCGGCACCGATGTTGGAAGCTTTCCAGAGTACTGTTGGCCCTTCTGCTGGCCAGACCTTTAGTAGTTCGCTTTCCGGATATTCCCCGCGGTGTCCTTCTCCCCGCCACTGCAAGACATCCGCTCCGCCGGCTTTTGACAGGAAAAAAGGAATTGCACAGGTGCAAAACAGAACCCGATAAAACGACAGATGGAATTTCAGTAAAAACGCCTCATTGCTATGGCTCACAGGCAGAGTCCTTTCCGGTTCGAGATGTAATGATAAGATTCAGGTGACAGCTTCCTGAATAATATATCAGCGCTTTCCGCTGTTTTCCGGCAGCTGAAAATAAGCCTCAGCAGAAAGCCAAACAAGCTGTGTCCTATGACCCAGAGCTTTGAGTCATTTTGTCATGCGTCTTTAGAACGGGCATGAGCTATGGAGCGCCGGCGTCCTCGCCGGCATCCCGTATCGAGGTTTGTTTTTGTCCCGAAAAACAGAGGCGTCAAAGCGTGGTGCCGCAGGAGATTGCGGCAGCCGACGGATTTGTCCGGGAACGGGGATGTGGCCTAAAGCCCGCAGGGAGAACGCAGTCTGAAGGTGAACTACAAACATACACGTCCCCAATGCATTGCATAAGTTGCTTTTTGACTAAACCATGCGAATTTCCCATCGCTATGGGATGGCTGTGTTCTAAAATCCAACTGCTTATTTGGGTTCCCCAGCATTCCATTCCGGAAAAGCAGGCCAGGCATTATCTGTTTTTTTGTAACAGGGCTTTTAATTGTTGTGCTTCCGGGCGCAGTTTATAATATTGATCAAGCGGATAACATCCTGAAACGAAGCCGCAGCGCGGGGCGTTGGTACAGTCGCCGAAAGTACGGCAGATTCGTTTTCGGTCCAATGCTTTACCGGTGCTGAAATCGCAGTAAATATCAGGATAGGAGAGTACCATTCTGCCGATGCCGACCCAGTCTGTCCACTGATTGGCAACCGTATATTCTGCGACATTGGGCAGAAACTCCTGGAGGCAACTGTAGCCTGAGCCTACGATGCGAAGGCCGGGGCGCAATTGTTTCAGGCGGCGTACGGCTTTCAGGTGGCGGGCGACATTATAAAGTGGATTTTCGGGTATGGCATAGCCATCACAAACTGGGAAATAAGCCGGTCGCTGCAGATGGACATTATAATACGGACTGCCGACCGTCGCAGCAATAAATTGCACCCCATTTTCCATCAGGAGATCGACAAATTCCACTGTGTCGCGCAGATTTTCGTCCATATCCATTCCACTTGCATCGGCACCGAAAGCGAAGGGGTAAGGACTTCCATCCCATGGCATTGCCTGGCCGACTCCATCGGCTCCTTTGACAAAAGGCAGAATATCGAAGATGCTGAGCCGGGCTGAAATCGGGAAGCCGGGGCAGGTGCTGCGGATTCCAGCGGCAATTTCTGTGAAGAATCTTGTT
>JBAXYW010000352.1:0-4590 GCA_041670605.1 Lentisphaeria bacterium | reverse complement strand
TTTTGTTCACGGCTAGGGAAAAACCTCAAAAAGGTGGAGCAACTCACGAACTAATTTTGATTCCGCATCGCTGGTGCGATCACAGCTGGTAACGTAATAACATTGATAAAGAGAACAAAAAACCGTCAAATTCAGACTTCATCCACCTTGAAAGACATCAGCAAGAAGCCATCGCAATCAAAGCGAGGGAAATGGCACAGACGAATCCACGTTCTTCCACATCAACTCGCCCTCGGAGTCCAGCATCCAGAGGTCGCACATATCTCGTTTTACCTCGACGCGGGTATCAAGCAGATAGCTGATATTAATCGTGTCACAATGCGCCGGGCCGCATACATCATAGATTACAGCATCCTGAATTTTATCAGCTGCAATACGAGCAAATTTGGGATTGGAGGGATCAAATTTGCCATACACATTGACGTTATTTCCATGCCCGTTGTTCGTATTGCCATTTTTTTCAATATCTTTGAATTCGCCACCTGGCCAAAAGAGATAATCGGTTTTACCAACCAAATCAGCTATGCTACTAAGCTTCTCCACAGACTGTGGATTCCCGATGCAGGTAAATACCTTCAAATTACGTAAATAAGGGTAAATCAGAGAAAAATCATTCATGAAATACGGAGAGGCCAATGGAAATTTCTTATGATCATTGCGATACAAAACGCTGGCGGAACTCAGCTGCTTGAGGTTGTTGCTACAGTAAACCTGCATGGCCGTCTCTCTGGCCCGGGTAAGCACCGGAAAAAGGAAGCCCGCCAATATCATTATTATACCAACAACCAAGAGAAGCTCAATCAGAGTAAAAGAACGTTTTCTTTTGGATCGCAGTTGACCGTATACATTAAATGGAGTCTGCATCATCGAGGCTCTCCTTTCTGGTAAATATAGATTCACCTTACTCATGCAATAAAATACTGCATACTTTCCATAATGTCAAACTGGTACTGTGACGTCGCAGTTTTCTTGGCCAACATTCTGATCCTTTTTCAAGCAAAAAAAAGCCGTCCGACTTGTTGCCGGGCGGCTGATAAACTATATTTACAAAATTCATTAAAAAAAGTGGAGCGGGTGATGGGAATCGAACCCACATAATCGGCTTGGAAGGCCGACGCATTACCACTATGCTACACCCGCAACAAAAGCACTTCTAGTTTTTCGCTTTTCTATACTATAACCATGGAAAGGAATCCTGCAACTTGAACACTGAAAAAACCTCTCCTTTTTTGCCTCTTAACTGCCATTTAAGCAAACATGATTACAAAGGATTTCCAGAGGGGCTGCTGAAATTGGATTATCAAAGCCCGGTTGATGGTCAGGAGGATTGGGCTATGCTGCTGCCAGCCGGAGCCGGTATTCATACTTGGGCAGTCGTCATTCATGGACATGGCTCCAAAGGCAACCAGCTTTACGTACGCCCAGATCTGCAGCAATACTGGTTGCCGGAATATCTGCAACGTGGAATCGGCATCCTTACGCCAACCCTCCGCGGCAATGCTTGGATGAGCCCGACAGCGGTTCAGGATATGGACGCCCTGCTCGCATATGTCCGACAACAGTTTGGCGCCAAACAATTTATTTTTTCCTCAGGCTCCATGGGGGGAACCAGCAACCTGATCTATGCCAGCCTGCGACCGCAAAATGTCGCCGGCATCATTGCCAGGGGAGCCGTCTGTGACCTGGCCGCATACCACGCATTCTGCCGCCTGCAGGCGGATGACCAGAAAGCCGTACAATATGACCGCGCAACACTTCTGCGGACGATGGACATCCGCCAGGAAATTGCTGACAGCCTGGAATTGCATTATGGCGGAACTCCTGCAGAAAAAGCAGAATTGTATCGAAAACATTCCCCTCTCTTCCATGCAGAAAAAATGCTGGAAATTCCAATTTTTCTTACGCATGGCACCGCAGATGAACTGATGCCGGTAAGTCAATCCCGTCAATTCGCTGGTGCATTGGCAAAACACCCTCATTTCGCCTACATCGAAATCCCGGGCGGAAATCATGATTCCCCGCTGACTTTCGGATTGACAGACAACACTTCAAGTACTATAATGAGTGCTTTTTCTTCCTTGGCCTGGATAGGCTGCAAATAAACAGTGGAACAAAAGATAAACATTTCAGACGCAGCTCAGACTGTCCCGGACATGTATCCAGCGTTTGCAAGCAGTTGCAAATCTTTTCAAAATGACAACTCCTGCACGGGAACGACGGCATGAACTCCTTTCGCAATAAAAAACGTTTAGCGATCTTGGGATCGACCGGATCGGTAGGCCGCCAGGCCTTGAAAGTCGCTCTGCATTTTGCCGAAAGCATCGACGTGGTTGGTCTGTGCGCAGGTCATCAGACCGAACGACTGGCTGAGCAGCTGCAGCAAACAGGCGCTGCCTGGGCGCTTTCACAAAACAACGATACCTTAGGCCGGCTTGCTCCGGACAATACCCGGATTCTTGCCGGGCAAGATGAGCTTTGTGAAATCCTTTCCGGACCGAATGTGGATATTGTCCTTTGCGCCATTGTCGGCACTGCGGGTCTGCGCCCTGTACTGTCGGCCATTAAAGCCGGAAAAACGATCGCACTTGCTTCCAAAGAAATTCTGGTCATGGCTGGAAGCCTGGTGATGCAGGAAGCCGACAAAAGCGGCAGCAAGATTCTTCCGGTTGACAGTGAACACTGTGCCATTTTTCAATGCCTGGAAAAACAAACACCCAAAAGCATGAAACGAATTCTCCTCACTGCCAGCGGCGGCCCATTTCACAACAAACCGGAGATCAAACTATCAGAGGTCACCCTGGAACAAGCATTGCGCCATCCGACCTGGAATATGGGGCGGAAAATTACCCTGGATTCCGCTACCTTAATGAACAAAGGACTGGAAATTATTGAAGCGGCTTGGCTTTTTGCAGCCGATGCTGAGCAAATTGAAGTCGTGATTCATCCGCAATCCATTGTCCATTCCATGGTGGAATTCCAGGATCATAGTATCCTGGCTCAACTGGCCTGCCCGGACATGACCCTGCCAATCCAATTCTGCCTGCAGTACCCGGAACGGCAACCCGGCTTAACACCGCCCTTGGATTTCACCACTACAATCCATCTGGATTTTCTCCCGCTGGACCAACAGCGTTTCCCCGCCCCCACACTGGCTAAACAGGTTTTGCGAAACGGCGGAGCTGCCGGCGCGATTTTTAATGCCGCTAATGAAGTCGCCGTCGAACGCTTCTGCCAACAGAAAATCCGCTTCGATCAAATCAGTACCCTGGTCACCGAAACTCTCCAGCACTTCCCGAAAACACCAGCAAATTCACTGGAAGAAATTCTGCAAGCCGACCGCGAAGCACGAATCTTTGCACGCCAATGGTATTGATTTCTCTACATCCCCACAAAGTAAACCATGTCCAATAATTCCTGTTTTGAGCAAGAGATGAAGAGTCGCTGGCGTGCAATGGTCACCAAGACACTACTGGACGAATGGCAAAACCTCGTCTTCCGTCTCCCGCAAAAATACCGCCAGCAGCTGCGCCCACCGATGATCGTCCTGAATCCTGATCTTTCCGCCTGGGGGCGCTGGCAGGGCGGGCAAAAACGCCTGCTGGAATTGAAAACGCAACTGGTGGAAAAACACCCATGGTATGCCGTCCTCGAAATCTTCCGGCATGAAATCGCACATCAGATTATGGAAGAATGCTTCCCCGGCGTGTCCGAAGCCCCGCATGGCCTAAAATTTCGCTCTCTATGCCTGCGCCTGGGAACAAATCCCGCTGCATCAGGGACGTATCCGACGCTGGATCAACGAGTCTTTGGCAAGGAAGAAGAAGGACTCAGCGAAGAGTCCAAACTGGTACTGAAAGTGCGTAAACTCCTGGCTCTGGCAGAAAGTGCAAACCACAATGAAGCCAAAACCGCACTGCTGAAAGCACAGGAACTGACGGAAAAATACGCCATCTCAATGGATGAACATGCAGGAGACGAAGAATTCTTTTCCATCGCCATCGGTAAAGCAGTCTCACGACGGAACCTGGTCCACGTGAAAGCCGCAAATATTTTGCAGAACTTCTATAATGTGATGGTCATCTGGGATACATTCCCAGACCCCGAAACTCTACAATATCGGAAAGTACTGGTCATTCATGGCACCCGCAGCAATATCAAAATCGCTTCTTATGCCTTTGATTGCCTTTTTCGACAAATTGACTGTGCTTGGAAGCAAGTGCCCATACACTTACAAGCACGGAAAAGTCCCGGATATGCCAAAAGGGATTTTGCGGTTGGGCTGTTAAATGGATTTTACGAAGCCTTGGATCAACAGCATCAGGAGCGTCCCGCTGAAGTCCAGGCGCTTGTTCTGCAACAAAACAAGCGACTGGAAGGCTTCTATCGGCAAATGTATCCCCATATTCGAACACGCCTTTCCAGAGGGGGGCAACAAGATCCCTTGTTGACAAACGAAGGCGAAAAAGCCGGACGGGAATTTATTCTCCATCCCGGACTGAGTCCCGACCCTAATCCCAAAAAAAGACTCTCCTGTTGACTTGCTCAGTCATAATGTAGCAGCATTTGTCAACAAGTCTTTCGCCAGTCCGG
>JBAXYW010000351.1:0-4591 GCA_041670605.1 Lentisphaeria bacterium | reverse complement strand
GTTCTTCGCAGACTGGTGAGGCGACGTCTGCAGCGATCTGGAAGATGCTATAACTGGCAGACATGCGTTTTCTTTGACGGCTCGCCCAGGATAAGTCAATCATTTTAATCCTTATGGCGGAGATCAGCAGAGCGGCTACGAGGTTATCACCCGGCGCCTGGGGGAAGGCTATGTCGAGAGCATCCTGGCAGCACTGTCGGGGATGCAGCCGCTGCCCGATGGCCCGCTGAAAGTGGCTTACCGTTGCCAGGCGCTGGCACCGCGCGAAGTCCCTGCCGCCGAAATTGCCCGAGCTCGGGAGCATTCTGCCGCATACCAGTACGATGAAAATATGACGCTGACCTCCGAAGACCTGGCCAAAGGGGCACCGCATGCGCTGAAATTTTTTGCTGATCAGCTGTTGAAGATTGTGGATGATCCCAGTCCGCGGGAGTTGCCGGTTTGGGCCTGGAAGCTGGGTAGCCTGTATCTTTTCAGCCTGCCGGGCGAGCCCTTTGTTGAACATTCGCTGTACATTCGGGAAGATGTGCTGCGACGCAAACCCTGCTTGATTACGGCGCTCTCTTCGGCTCGCGTTGGTTACATTCCCAATCGCTTCAACTACGGCAGAGGCGGATATGAAACTACCGTGCTGGGTTCCCCGACCAGCATGGAAACCGGCAATATTCTGCGCGCCACTGCCGCAGAACTGGCTGCCGAATTGGGCTGAAGGAAAATTCAAAAATGATCATCGGGGTGGGAACAGATATCGTGGAAATCGCCCGACTGCAGAAATCTCTCGAGCGGTCATCCGGCGGACGTTTTCTAGAGCATGTTTTTACCCTGTCTGAACAGGCCGCTGCACCGGAATCCGAACGCCAGAAATATGCCTATTTTGCCGGACGTTGGGCCGCGAAGGAGTCCCTTTCCAAGGCTTTGGGTACTGGCATCGGCAGTCACTGTGCACTGCGGGAAATTGAGGTCTTGCGTAACTTGAACGGCAAGCCGGAAATCATGCTTTGCGGCGCTGCTGCGGAAACGGCAGCTGGCTTGGGAATTCGTCGTTTGCATGTCAGTATTTCACACGAGCAGGCTTATGCCTGCGCAATCGTCATTGCAGAGGATTGAAGATGACAGAGAGCACGACCAACCGTGAAGCCATGGATTTGTTCAGCGAAAGAATCTCTTTAGCGCGGGCCGTTGGCCAAAAGCTGAAAGCCGCTGGCTGGCTGCTGGCGGCGGCGGAATCCTGTACCGGCGGCGGTGTCGCAGCCGTTTTAACCGAGATTCCTGGTTCCTCAGAATGGTTTGCCGGGGGGCTGGTGACTTACAGCAATGACTGGAAGAAACGCCTGCTTGGTGTACGGGAAGAAACGCTGGCTTCCCATGGTGCAGTCAGTCAGGAGACCGTTGCAGAGATGTTGACAGGTCTGTTAAAGAAACATAAGGTGCAGGCTGCTTTGGCGGTTAGCGGTATCGCCGGACCGGGCGGAGCAGTCCCCGGCAAACCCGTCGGTACTGTTTTTATGGGGGTGGCATGCAAGGGAAAAACACACATTCAGTGTTGTCTTTTCCCTGGAAACCGGGTCGCCGTTCGGGAGCAAAGCGTTGGCATGACCTTGCGGATGCTGCTGCAATTGCTCGAAGAAAAAGAAAAAAACATTGATTCTTTATGACTTTTATGATTTCTGATGAATCCGCACCTGCAAATTTGCAGGATTTCTTTATTGTGTTACGGTAAATCCTAACCCCATATTTAAACAGCTTTTTTCAATACACGAACGATATAAACAGGAGAAGCAGAAAATGGCGAAAGACGCAAATGTATCCGCAACCGAGCTGCATGCACGCAATTTGAAACTGGCGTTGAGTCAGATTGAAAAGGAATTCGGCAAAGGCTCGATTATGCGTTTAGGGGATCAGAATCATCAAGACATCCCGGTGATCAGTTCTGGAGCGCTCTCCCTTGATATCGCCATGGGTGTCGGCGGTTTTCCCCGGGGACGGATTCTTGAAATTTACGGCCCAGAAGCTTCCGGTAAAACAACCGTTTGTTTGCATGCCGTTGCGAATGCCCAGAAAGCCGGCGGGGTTTGCGCCTATATTGATACAGAGCATGCGCTTGATCCCCGCTATGCTAGAATTATAGGGGTCAACACTGATGATCTGTTGGTTTCTCAGCCAGATTGCGGTGAAGATGCCCTGAATATCGCTGATACCCTGGTGCGTAGCGGCGCCATTGACATTCTTGTGGTGGACTCGGTGGCGGCTCTGGTGCCAAAGGCGGAAATTGAGGGTCAGATGGGCGACACTCATGTCGGTTTGCAAGCTCGCCTGATGTCGCAGGCTTTGCGAAAATTGACCGCGATTGTCAGCAAAAGCCATACCTGCATTGTTTTTACCAACCAGATCCGGGAAAAAATTGGCGTGATGTTTGGCAGTCCGGAAACCACAACGGGGGGACGCGCGCTGAAATTCTACGCTTCGATGCGTCTGGATATTCGCCGTCTGGCGACGATCAAGTCTCCGGATGGACAGGCGATTGGCAACCGGGTCAAAGTCAAAGTCGTTAAAAACAAGCTGGCGGCGCCTTTCCAGGAATGTGAATTTGATATCATGTATGACGAAGGCATCTCCCACGCCGGTTCGATCCTGGATGTTGCTTTGGCGATGAATCTGATCGAAAAACGGGGCTCCTGGTTTTCGTTTGGTGATATCCAAGTGGGACAGGGGCGGGAACAGTCCAAGAAAGCAATTGACCAGGATAAGAATCTCGAAAAGATGCTGGTCGATAAAATTCAAGAAAAGCTTCCCGGGCGCAGCATTCCTCCTGCTGCAGTTGAAGAACTTCCCGTGATGGATGACGAAGAAGCGATCGATACCGAGGTCTGATGCAAGCTGTAACGGCTTATCGGACAGAAAGTTGACTGCGATGGCAAGGTTTTTTTTTACGTGGTCGGATTTACAAGAAATTACCGGTGGAGCATGGCTGTTTGCGCCCTCTGCTGATTTTTCTGAAAAAGGGGTAAGCACTGTTTTTGATGACAGCCGGGCGGTCATTCCCGGTTCTCTTTTTGTGGCAACGGTTGGAGAACTGAGCGACGGACACCAGTTTCTGACACAGGCGCTGGATGCTGGTGCAGTAGCGTTCTGCCTGGAACGGGCTCCCGAGGAAGAGCTGCTGAAACGTATGTGTTTGGCAGGTATCCCCTGCTTGCAGGTCAAAAATGGCTTGGCGGCATTCCAGCATCTTGCGCAGGCGCAACGCCGGAAATTACCGGCGTTACTGGAGTTGGCTATTACTGGCAGTTGCGGTAAAACCAGCACCAAGGAATTGTGTGCAGCGGTGCTGGAACAGCGCTGGCCAGGACGTGTCCTGAAAACCCTCGGCAATACCAATAACCATTATGGTCTGCCCAGAAATTTATTTCGCTTGAGCGAAGAGACTGCGGTTGCGGTGCTGGAGATGGGCAGTAATCATCCCGGTGAAATTGCTCAGCTGGTGGCGCTGGCGCCGCCGCAGGTCGGCTTGGTCTGCAATATCGGACAGGCTCATCTGGAATTCTTTCATGACCTCCGCGGAGTCGCCCAGGAAAAAGGGGATCTGCTGGCCGGAACGGATCCGACTGGTTGGGCGATTTTTCCACAGGAAGCTGATGGCGTGGATATTCTCCGGGTTAAGGCCGGTAAACGCCGCTGCTTGACTTTCGGTGTCAGTAAGGATGCGGATATTCAGAGCGAATACCTCGGCCTGAAGGATGGACTTTTCCACGTCCGCCTGACGTGGCGGCAGAGCGGAGTGTCGCAGCTGTTGAGCTGGCAACTTGGCGGTGCACATCAGGCGCTCAATGCCGCCGCCGCCGCCGCCGCCGGCACCGCATTCGGCTTGACCCCGGAAGAAATCATTCGGGGCTTGCAGAATTGTGTTTTGCCCGGCAAACGGATGGAAGTCAAAGAAATCGACGGGATTGTTTGGTGTAACGATGCTTATAATGCCAATCCTGACAGCGCTAGTGCTGCACTGAGGTGGTTTGCTGAGCTCAGCGCCCATGCCCCCAAACAAGTGCTGATTCTGGGCGATATGCGGGAGCTGGGTACTGCTGGTCCCCAAGCGCATCTGCAGCTGCTGCAAAGCGCTCGTAAAGACTTCCCGAATGCCAGAATTATTACGGTCGGCTCTCAGATCGCTCCCGCCGCTAAATCTTTGAATCTCGAACATTTCCTGGATACCGATACGGCCAAAAACACACTGCAAGGGGACTTTGTACCCGGTACCTGGATTCTGCTCAAAGCATCCAATAGCGTGCAATTATTCCGCTTCCCGGACTGAAGGATATGGACGGACACGGGGCAAATTGATGTCCACAGCCTAATAATTGCATTCGCAGATTACAAGGCATTCGGAGAAAACCCGGGAAAATTTTCCGCTACGAAAGATAACTCGCCCTGAGTATTTTCGGTTTGTTTTCGTCCCCAACGGCACCCGAATCAGAGGAATAAAAATTACTCAAAAGGGCGTATATTATGGGACGGTTTTTTGACCGTTTTAAAGTCGGTATTTTATCAAGCGTTTGAAGCAGAGAGAGGCCATTGAGATGGAAATTGGTATTGT
>JBAXYW010000350.1:0-4602 GCA_041670605.1 Lentisphaeria bacterium | reverse complement strand
TCTTTGCCACAAACCCTTTTTCCTCGATAATTTTTAGAAAAACAGCTTTTATTTGTTTTTAATCAGTTGCTGTAAAAGTCGTTATAAAATTATACGCTCTTGACAGAGATCAGGAACTCTGAATTTAGTCAACCGTTGTTTTGACAAGAAAGAAAAATTCCGGTTTTATCGGGATAAACAAAATGGGAGCAAGCAGTATGTTCAGTATTTTCCGTCAAGACTTTCAGCTGAACCAGGGAAAGTTGCCGGCCGGTTGGTTGGTAGAATACAATTCTGATCTGTTAGCATCGGGACTGCAAGTCGATTCGGACAGTTTCAGTCTGCTGTCCCCAGGCAACAAATATATTGCTGTAACGCCGGATTTAAGGGATGCCGAACTGCAGTTGACTTTTGGCTGTAATTATGCGATGTCTCAACAGTTTGAATTGCTGATTTGCTGCCGTTATGATTTGGCTACCCGGCATGGTGAAGCGCTACGAATTAAAAAAGAGGCTGAGCAATCAGATGTCAGCATTGAATATGGCCGGATGGCTGATAATCAGTTTGAAGCGCAACAAGAACAACGCAGTCACGCCGATGTCGCACAATTATCACAACCAATGCCGGTTCAACTGAAGCTGAACGGAAACGAATTGCAAGTGGAGTTCCTCGACCAGCAATGGATTTTCAAAACTGCAAAACCCCGAGCCGGCAAATTTGCCCTGAGCCGGGGACATTTTTTTGATGTTTTAAAGATTTCAGCTTTTGAATTGAACGTGCAGGAACTGCCAAAACCACAAAATTGTCGGGAATTTACTGTAAGCCTGCCGACCGAACCGACCTTTTATCCCATTATAGCTCAGTTGCAGCTGCTGGATTTTGGGGATTGTTGCGAAGCGCAAATCACACTTTCCGGCGGGGTGCCGGAAACACCGGCGGGCGAAGGCAATTATCATGGTATGCGGGCAGATCTTTTGACCCGCCCATATTTTAAGGTACTCAGTGCTACTGAGCAAAAGAAGTTCACTTTATTTGATGGCCAGTTGGTTTTGGTGGCCAAAGAGTTAGCGCCAGCTTATTTTTATGAAGTTTTACATGCTAAAGTTGACTGGCCCTTTAGTCGCCACGTGCGTTTTATGAAGCCTAAAAGGGAATACAACCTGGCTGTGGGAGTCGATGAATATCAGCATACTACTGCCAAAACTCAAGCCCAAAATCCCAGTGAAACCATTTTTTCACCGGAAGGCGAAGTTTTGTATGCCGGATTGGGCCTCAGCGAAGTAGCCCACAAGGTGGAGTTTCGAAGCCAGCCAAATAAGGAAATGATCCAACAACTGCCGAAAAGCGACCCGCGTTATCAACAAGCTTGTGAGTTTGCCCGAAATAACCACTACTTTCTGGAAAATGAAGGGATTCATTTCTGTGTCAGAATCAGCAGTGTCAAGGAGTTGCCAGCCGATTTCGTGATTACTTTGGAAAATGCTTATCTTGAAATGCTGTGCCCAGTGACTTTCCAACTAAAATTGAGCCAGCAGAAAATCGGGGTTTTACCCGTTGCCATCGCCGAGTGCAACTGTGAAGTTTTGGGATCTTTGGCTCCCGGAGTTTATCATTTACGTTGTCAAAGCCAGGACGCGAGCGTCAGCGGATTGGAAGAATATTGTGCTTTCGAGGTGATGAGCCGTGAGGCCGGAGCCTTACCGCCGCCGTTATTGTCGGGTTTGCCGTATCTTTATTGTGGGCGCACCGAAACCCGGGGACTGATCACCGACGCTTTCGATCCCTGGCATGGCAGCAGCGTTGATGAAGGGCACTATATGGCTTGCACAAATTTCCTGCCGAAATGCGCCCGCGACAATCAGATCGCCCCGACTGTGCATGCTTATCAACGCCAATGGTTTCTCTGGCTCGGTACTCGTTGTGCCGATAAACCATTGATCGCCGATAATCAGGATTTGCTAGCCCAGGCAGATTTTGCCAATGTGCGCGACGAACTCGGCATCGTTTCTCTACTGTGGCTTTATCAGTATCAGGGAGAGCTTTTAGATATCGTCCTTGATTTTATGCGTCAAACTGGAGATCCCCGTTTCGACTTGGAACGGATTGCGGCTGATCGTCAACAGGGTGAAGCACTCGACCTGGAAAGCTTTTCGCTGTTGGCCAGGGATCACTGGCCGCAATGGCTCGATTTCGCCAATGAAAGGATTTACCGGAAAAGACAACACTGCCTACAGCAATTGCGTCAGCTCAATCCGAACATCAAGTTTGCCAACTACGGCCCGGCGCATATCTATGCAGGCCATTATAAAGGGAGCGAATTTGTTCGTTACTTACTGAATGCTCATTTGACACCCGACGAACAGGGCTTCTGGCAGTATGAAGATTATCCTATGGCTTGCCGCTATGGCATCGAACGTGGCACCTATTTTTTAACGGCAGCTTTGATGGCATGTCCCGGTCACCGCATCTATCCGGAAATCTATACCTTCGGCATCCAGGGTTGTCCCGATGGAGCCGTTTTTTATGCACATCCACCCTTTGGACTACGTACTTCAAACCACCCGCTGCGAATCCGCCGGCGCATTTTCGATTACGCCTTTGCTTCTGCACACTATCGACCTGGCCAAGGCTTTTGCTATTGGCAGCATTATGGCTTCCAAGCCTGTGGGTTTGATCGGGAACGCTACGAGGTACTGCTGAAAGCATGGCGCACCGTACGGGATTTTCCGCCAAAATGCCCCCTGCGCAGCACGGCCTTTGTTTCCAGTGAGGCCGCCTGGCAGGCAAATCGCTCGACTACCGTATTGCGATCGATGCATGAGGGCAGCATCGTTGATGTGCGTAAAACCGCAGCAGAAGTCGTTCCCTTCGCCTATGAAATGAACCGGCGTCACAGCCTGACTGCAGGCTTTCAGATCGAGATGGAAACTTTGCCGGAATTGTCCAGCTCACATTGTGATCTGCTGGTGCTTCCTCCCCTCACCGGGGCATCTGCGGCTAGCCTGCAGGCTATTCGCAGACTGCATCAGGACGGCGTGAATTTGCTTGCCTTCGAAGACGTCAGCGGACTGGAAGACCTGTTCGGTGTCAAAGATACCGGCATAAAAACGGCCGTGCGGCATCTACGAGGAACCGCCGCCTTCCTGCCGGAACAAAAGGAATTTTGTGACGAAGCGCTTTGTGCAGGCCGTTATATCGCCGCAGGAGCAGAAGTGCTCCTGGAAGCTGAAATTCCAGTTTTGCTGCAGAAGAAAAACAGCACAGCCACTGCAGCCTTTTTTAATATTCCACCTACCCTAGTACGGGATGATCAACTGCATTCACGCCTGGGCTATGGCAATGAAAGTATCAGTACCTTGATCAATGAGGCCATCGCCTTAATCAGCAAAAAACTGTCGAATCCTGAACTGAGCTGCAGTGCCGGACGCCTGATTGCTTTTCAAGCGCAAAATGATGCTATCGTTATCATCGTTACCAATCCGCATGAAGAACAGGAAATCAATCCACTGGTGGAATTTCACAAGCGAGGCAAAACGCAAAAAATGCTGCACTGTGATCGCCCCTGGAAGATTCTGTCAGAGACTGAAACCGTATTCCGTTTGCGCCTTCGCTTGGCACCGGAAGACTCTGCCGTCCTTGTGCTGCGTTAAGCATACAGTAGTGCGTTTTGCTAAGGAACTGTCACAAAATCGTGTTGCAAGATATTGCGAGGGTTTTGGCGAGATTCATCCGGAGCTTCGGATCCTTTTTGTCATGCGAAAATCTTTCGCCGGTCGCTGGCGAATTTTGGCTAAAATTTGTGAATTTGGGTTTGTGGAATTATGTTATATAACCGCCGGGCGTGCGTTGTACGTTAAGGTTATTTAATCATGGCTTGAGCTTGTATTTGGAGTGCTACATGAACCCATTGGCGGTTGAGTTAAACGAGAAAATTGCTGCAGTTAACCCCTCTGTTTTAGAGATGCTTTCGGATCTCGGCAAACGCATTTATTTCCCCAGCAAGGGGATATTAAGTCAAGCTGCAGAGGCCAAAAAACTGGCGAAGAAATACAATGCCAGTATTGGAACAGCTCTGGAGGGTGGGCAGGCGATGTATTTGGATAGTGTGATGAGCAATATTACGGGCTTTAGCGCCAATGATGCTTTGCTTTACGCCCCTTCCCAAGGAACTGCGGAACTGCGGGAAATCTGGTGGCAGAAGAATCTGCATGACAATCCGGATTTAAAGGCGATAGCGTGCAGCCTGCCGGTGGTCACCAATGGGCTTTCCGGCGCACTGTCGATTGCAGCAGATCTTTTTCTCAATCCCGGGGATACGGTTTTGCTGCCGGATATGAATTGGGATAACTACCTGCTGAATTTCGAGGATCGCTGCGGCGCCAATATGCAGTACTTCACCTTCTTTTCCGGAGCAGGACTGGATGTCGCGGCTTTTCGAGCCGGTCTGGCTGCACAGTCCCCGGGCAGTAAGGTCTTTGTCATTTTAAATTTTCCTAACAATCCCAGCGGCTATACTGCGACCGAGCAAGAGGGTTGCGCATTGGCGCAGGCCTTGCTGGAAACTGCGGATCGCGGAGTTCAGGTGATTGTTCTGGTGGATGATGCCTATTTTGGATTGTTTTT
>JBAXYW010000349.1:0-4623 GCA_041670605.1 Lentisphaeria bacterium | reverse complement strand
TGTTGGAAGTTCTGCAGAGCTTCTGGATGGCACTGATTCTTTTCTGGAGTTTGCGAGTCTGCCGGAAAAATGCTCTATTGGACTGGGCTTTGCTGGGCTTGTTCTGTTCGTTTTCCACCCTGACCAGAGGAAATGCCTTGTTGTTTGTGCCAGGCATCCTGGCGCTTTGCTGCTGGAAAAACAGCCGCCGTCCATTACGGGCTGCCGGCCTTGTTGCCATTTTTCTGCTCTTGTTTTATTTGCCGCAATTGCCGTATTCCTGGCGTAATTATCAGCATTTCGGGCGTTGGCGCGGGCCTTCAGTGGCGCAGGATAAGGTGCTGGCTCTGGGCAATACTCCAGAAGCCCCGCCCGGCGGTTTGGAATATCCGCGTTCCTATCATCAATGGTGTAGCGAAGCCGATGATCCTGATCCGGCCAAGCGGGAAAGCGTGAGCCGCAAAATGCTGCATTGGCTGGCCAGTGACCCTGTTACTTACCTGGAATTGAAGTTCCGCACTTTCCTGTTGTTCTGGGATAAGCTGGAAATTCCGAATAATATTGCGTTGTCCTCTGCTTCGCAATACAGCTGGCTGCTGCGCTTTCCGTTCCTGTTGCGCTTTTCGTTGCTGGGTAGCTTGGGTCTGGCAGGCCTATTGTTGTGTTTGCCCCGTCTGAATGCCGAACGCAGTTGCCTGGTCTATGGCCTGGTCGCTTATTGCTTGGGTACCGTGGCTTTTTATATGTTGGCTCGTTTTCGTATCGGCTGTTTGCCGCTGCTTTGCGTGGCTGGCGCCGGCGCAATGCGGTTCCTACTGGCCGGGCTAAATACTACTGGACAGGAATTTCGGGTGCGCCTGCAAAAGCGCCTTTTGTTGCTGCTTTGTGCGGTTTTTCTGGTGAATTCTGCGTATAGTCATTATCATCGTCTGCTGGAGCCTGGATTCATGCGCCGTTTTCGTCCGGCTGGGATTGTTCTGGATTTCCCTTCCGGTGCGGTTTTTTATGATCATGGCCCGCTTGGGGTAGGCGGAACCGTTTTCTGGCCGCTGGAGGAAGACGTTCTGACGGTTGAAAAGCAGTTTGTTATACCAACAAATTTACAGCCACGTATTCAAGGTCGGGAGGGCCTGGTGTGGTTGCGAATCATGGCAAAACCACCCTGTAAATTTGTCTTTGACCTGGAGCACGCCGAGCAGAAAATAAGTTGGTCTGAGCTCTGTAATGACCGCATGAATACCTGGTGCCGCTTTAAAATTCCCAGTCTGCAAGTCGAAGAGGGGAAAATAACAATCCGTTTTCGCCTGCAAAAAACCTCAGGGGAATGCTGGGTGGCTTTCGACCTCTCCCGTCAATACGGACGTACGTTGCTTTGCAAACCCGGAAAATCGCCTGAAATTGCCGCGATGGAACTGTTTGCGGAATTAGAAGTGCCGGCAACATCCGCGAAATAAAAAGTTTTTTAGAGTTGCTCAAAAGCCCGCAATCCGCAAGGTGGCGGCAATTGCCCGGGCTCGATCCGATAAATTTTCCCGGGCACTGCGAAGCACTTGATCCAGAGGAGCGACTTCCGAAAGACAGGAAAAAACCGCATGGAATTTTTGTCGAAGGACATTCTGGGGGCCTTGGATGGCACCGGAAAGCAGGATGACCGGTACGCCGGCTTCCTTTGCCAATTCGGCGACGACGGCTGGTAGTTTGCCGTAGCATGTTTGTTCATCGGTACAGCCTTCGCCGGTGATCAGCAGATCTGCCTTGGCCAGCTGTTGTTTCAGGCCAACCAGCTCCGCGATCAGTTTGGCACCGGATTCCATGCGGGCTCCCAGCAGCGCCCGTAGGCTCAGTCCCAGGCCGCCGGCTGCTCCGTCGCCAGGCTGGCAGCTGTCTTGTATCAGGCCATGTCGCACCAGGTGTTCGCCCCAATTCTGCAGCCCGGCTTCCAGGATCGGGAGCATTTCCGCAGTCGCTCCCTTTTGGGGTGCGAAAACGGCGACAGCTCCAGTCGGGCCGGTCAGGGGATTGGTGACATCGCAGGCTACCCGAATATTGATGTGCTGGCGCCATTCTTCGAGCGCGTGGAGGTCGAGTCCTGCCAAGTGCTGCAAAGCCGCGCCGCCCTTGGGAAGTTCCCGACCCTGGTGGTCAAACAGATGACATCCCAGAGCCTGTGCCATGCCGGCACCTCCATCGACGGTGGCGCTGCCGCCAATACCGAGGATTACTTCCTGTGCGCCGAGCCGGCGGGCTTCCTGCAGGAGCTGTCCTGTACCGTAGGTGCTGGTCACAAGCGGATTCTGTTCTTCCTGGCAAAGTAATTCCAGGCCGCTGGCAGAGGCCATCTCCAGAACGGCCTGGCGGGTTTCCGGAAAGAATGCGAAGTCCGCAAGGACTTGTTTTCCCAGCGGGCCATCGACTTTAATCTGGTGACGTTCCCCCTTGGCCGCGGCCAGTACGGCTTCCACGGTTCCTTCCCCGCCATCGGCCATCGGCAGGCAGACGTATTCCGCGTTGGGGATTTCAGCTTGAAAAGCCTGTTGCAGAATTCGGCAGACTTCCGGGCTACGGATACTGCCTTTGAAGGAGTCGGGTGCAAAGAGTATTTTCATAATAAGAAATTCAGGAGGGGTTGAGACTTCATGCCTGCAGGGTGCCAACCAGTTCAGAAAGGCTGTGCAACTGATGTGCATCCAGCCAGGCATTGATACCATCCGGTATTTCCAACAGGCATTGGGGATTTCGGAAGATGGCGGTGCCAACCGCAACCGCGTTGGCGCCAGCCATCAGAAATTCCAGAGCATCTGTGGCATTGCTGATGCCTCCCATGCCGATGATCGGTACCGTGACGGCTTTTCGGGCTTCGTAAACCATGCGCAAGGCGATTGGTTTGATGCCGGGGCCGCTGTATCCGCCAGTGATGTTGGCAATGCGTGGTTTGCGCGTTTCCAAGTCAATGGCCAGTCCGGGTATCGTATTGATCAGGGAAATCATGTCACTGCCGTTATCAACGGAGCAACGGGCGAAATCACCGATTTTTGTGACATTGGGGCTGAGTTTTGTGATCAATGGCAGGGTGCTGACCCGACGTACCGCCGAAACGACTTTTGCGGCTTGGGACAAATCCGTTCCGAAGGCGATCCCGCCTTCTTTGATATTCGGGCAGGAGATATTGATCTCCAACGCCGCAATGCCCTTTTTTTCTGCTTCCAGTCGTTCTGCGACTTCGGCATATTGGGCGATGGTTTTGCCCCAGATGTTGACGATGACAGGGCAGGGCACGGTGCGCAAAAACGGCAGGTATTCCGGATCATGGATGAATTTTTCCAGTCCGGGGTTCTGCAAACCGATTGCATTCAGCATGCCGCCGTAGACTTCTACGGTGCGTGGCATGATATTGCCATTGGAAGGGAAGGGGGACACCCCCTTTACCGTAATAGCGCCAAGTTGCTCAAAAGGCAGTAAATCCTGATACTCTCTCCCATAACCGAAGGTGCCGGAAGCTGTGATCACGGGATTTCGCAACACAATTCCAACCAGATTAACCGTGATGTCCGCCATATAAACCGCTCCTGCTGCAAATGATTCATCGAATGAAAACCGGAAAATCGGTTTTCAAAAGAAGACAAATTGACATGATCCATTAATTTAAAGCTGGAATACGGCTTTGTCGTTGAAAAGGAGCGAACATTTTGTTTTGCCTGATATTTCTGCTGACGATCCTGGGGCTGCTCTGGGTCTGGCTGGCGCAATGGCGAATCTGGCGGGCTCATCGTTTCCTGCTGGTGTCTGCTCAGGCGCCAGGCAGGTGGCGTCATAACTTGGCTCTTCTGCCGGCTTTTTTTCTGAGTACTGCACTGCTACTTTCGCTACTGTTGTATTACTGGAGCATCCGGCAGGTTCCAACTTTTCCCGAAGCTCCCGCTCAGCTGTTTGTGCTGCTGGATTGTTCTGCCAGTATGGAGGCCGAGGCCTGGCTTGGGGTCAGCCGGCTAGAGACAGCTAAAAAATTGCTATGCCAACTGCCGGACGAGCTTCCGGATTGGGAGTTCGCATTGCTGACTTTTGCCGGGGTTCCCCTGTTGGATTTTCCACCCAGTAATGACTACCGGAGCTGGCTGGATGCATTAGCAGTTGCTGTTCCGGACGGCTACCTGTTGCCTGGCTCGTCTCCAGGCAAGGCGCTGCAAATGGCCAAAGAAACAATCGAACTCTGTGCCTCGGAAAAAGCGCTGATTTTGCTGCTCAGCGATGGGGAAATCAATGTTGAAAATCAAAGGGAAGAAAAGGCGTACTGGCGGCAGCGGGAAAATCCCTGTCTGTTTCTGTTGCAGGGGGCTCCTGGGGAAAGAAAAAAGATTCCAGGAGCCTCGGCTTGGCTGCAAACTGGAAATCCAGCGGAATTGGCGTACTCCACAGCCGCCGAAAAGGAAATCCGCACTTGCCTTGGTTTGTCGAAAAGCCCCTTTCGCATCCTCAGCGGGCGAAAAGAAACCGAGGATATTTCTCATATTTCAGACGAAATATGGCGTTTGACAAAAATGCATTCTGAAAACAAATTGCAGAATCGGGGGAATGTCTTTCCGTGTGGGGAGAGAGAAGGCCTGCTACTGTCGGCATTCTGCTGTCTGCTGGCGGTTTTCTGCAGTC
>JBAXYW010000348.1:0-4646 GCA_041670605.1 Lentisphaeria bacterium | reverse complement strand
GCGGCTACTCCGTGCGCCGCTACCCCGGAAAGCTAATACGGAGCGTTAGTTTGTACTTGCAACCATCAAATCAGAAGAGAAATATGTTACATTTCGGTGTATGATTCAAAAACTGCGCAGTCAGCATCCATACACTTTAATGTTCCTTTTCGCGGTCCTGTTCTTCGTATTGATGAACCCTTATCAGGGAATCGTCGGGGACGCCAATCTTTATTTGTTGCAGGCGGTGCATTCTGTTTTCCCGGAGCGCTTCACGGGGGACATCATGTTCATGTATGGAGGACAGGATCAGTTCAGCATATTCTCTCCGGTTTATGCCGCTTTCTTAAAATGTTTCGGCATCGAGTATGGCTCAATGGCACTCGCCGCCGTTTTAATGCTTTTGAACGGCTTTGCACTCGCCTTGCTGATCAGGAACGTCTGCTCGGCGCTGGGCGAAAAACGCCTGCTCGTACCCGCAATGATTTTCATTCTGTTCACGTATGGGGAGTATGCATCCGTCGTTACGGGAACCTTTCCGATTTTCGCGGCGCAGCCTCTTGCACGGCATCTGAGTGAATTTTTTTGCTTGCTAGGCCTTGCATTGTTCGGCAAAAAATGGCTGTCCATTTCTTTGATTGTCATTGGAATGCTGTTCAATCCGTTGATGGCCGGCTGGGGCGTTCCCGTTTGGTTCTTCTATCATTTTCCGAAATTGCGCAAGATTGTTGTCGTGCTGAGCGCATTGTTTCCTTTGAGCATTCTTTTCAATCGGATTCCTTTCTCCAGGATGGATGATTTTTGGCAGCAAGGAAACGGATTCGGTACAAATTATGATAACGTAGTTGACTTGTCGCGTTGGCTCGTCGGCGGAATTCTATTGTATGCCGCTTACCGTGAGCGCCGGCTGCCCGACCTGTTGCAGAAATTAATTCCTGCAATTTTGATTGCCGGAGGAATCGCGCTATATTGGACGATTTCGGGTTCATTCATCCACCATGTCTTTCTCATGCAAGTGCAGGCCGTCCGCTTCGAATGGCTGCTCTCCATTTCCGCCAAGCTTGCATTCTGCGCGTTGCTCGTTTTTTATGTGAAGGACGTAAAGGAGTCCGGAACTCTTTATTCCCGCCATGTCGGGCTCGCTTTGCTTGCCGTGACATTGTCGCATCCGGAGTGGTTCGTATTGGGCTGGATTGGCGGTGCGCTTTTGCTGCTGCCGGATCGCAAGATTCCGGTGAGTTGGAAAAAAACTGTTTTAATCCTCGCGGAACTCGGCTTCGTTGCATTTTACATCGGAGCGATGCTTTACGATTATTCCGTGACAAATAAGGTGGCAATGCCGCTGCTGCTCGATAAATCCCAGTTGGCGGTAGCCATTCCTCTCGCATCGACGATTGCCGAGATTTGCTTTTTCTTCTGTCTCGTCCTGTATTTCAGGAAAACCGGACAGGCGCGCTCCCTGCTGCTTTCCAAAAATGCACTGCTGGTTATTTTTGCCCTTGCTGCGCTATGCCCGGAATCGATTGCTCTGGGCGTTGCCTTTGCTTTGCTTCTCGCCCCGGAATTCTTTCTAAAGACTCCTAAAATCAAAATGCTCGCCATTCTCGTGGGCTGCTTCCTTGCTTTCGATGCCGTATCGTCGTCGTTTGTATTTTCGAGGTTCGTGACAATTCGGGATGTGGCAGAAAACATGGTTATTCTCTGCGCGATGTGCTATGCGATATACGCGTTGAATGCGGAGAATCTAAAGCCCTGCGGCAAGTATCAGAACATCATTTGGGCCGTTCTTGTTTTGGGCGTTGGAATATTACTTTGTCTGTTCTGGGATGTGCGCAGCGAAAACCGTATCGCGAGCGAAAAACAGATGGAAGTGTTCTGGACGAAGCCCCTGTTCCCGCAGATCAAGGAGAGTGGCCGCGTGTTCTATGCCGTGGACGGCCCTAAGAAAAAATTGTCACGGGTGCAGTTCCTGACGGGCACTTATGTGGATTATAACTCGGATGCCGGATCCTTGTTCCATCGGGAACAGTTCGTGGCATATCAGCATCGCGCACTATGGACCAAGTGCGGCGCGAAAGTCGAGAAAGATTGCGGAACGGGTAGCTTTGGCGGCTTTATGGATAACGGGCTGGGACTTCCGGGAATGCTCCAATCCCGGGTCGATCTGCTCTGCGGCGCAAATGAGATCGATTATGTGGTGACGAATGATGCATCGCTCCCGTATGCACAGGTTGCAAAGGATTCGCTTGAATACTTGCAGGAACCCGTGTACCTGTATAGATGCGGTGTGAAAATTAAATCCGAACCAAAAGGAACTTGACATGTCTAATTTTTTAATCACCGGCGGAGCCGGATTCTTTGGCACGATCCTCAAGCGTGAACTGATGAATGCGGGGCATACCTGCGTGAGCCTCGACATCGTCCCCGATGCGGACAAGGATGAAAAACTCACGTCGATTCTGGGGGACATCCGCGACAAGGATCTTGTGGAACGGATCTTTTCCGAGAACCAGTTTGAAGCGGTTTTCCATTGCGCTGCGATGCTTGCGCACGATACGAAGCACATACAGGATTTGTGGACGTCAAACGTGGACGGTACGAAAATCATCGCGGATGCCGCGATCCGGCATGGCGTGAAAAAGCTGGTGTTCACGTCCTCCAACTGCCTGTGGGCAAAGAACTTTGACAGGCCCGTGACGGAAGAAGAGCCGCCTGCACCGATCGAAATTTACGGGAAATCCAAATGGGAAGACGAAAAGATCCTCTTCGCGTGCAAGGACAAGCTGAATTCCGTGATTTTCCGCTGCCCGACGATCATGGACGAAGGCCGCCTCGGACTCCTCGGGATTCTCTTTGAATTCATTGATGAAAATCGCAAGCTCTGGATGGTGGGCGACGGTTCAAATCGCTATCAGTTCATTTATGCGAAAGACTTGGTGCAGGCGTTCCTGCTTGCCCTGAATTACGACCATACGGAAATATTCAACATCGGCTCCGATAACGTGAAAACGTTCAACGAAGTCTATGGCTATGTGCTCGCGCATTCGGATTCGAAGTCCAAGCTTGCGCACTTCCCCAGAAATTTCGCCATCGCCTGCATGAAGATTGCGCACAAACTTGGAATGTCTCCCCTCGGCCCTTATCAGTACAAGATGATCGCTTCTTCGTTCGTCTTTGACACGACGAAGATCAAGGAAAAATTGGGATTCAAACCGACCAAGACGAATGAGGAGATGCTTCTGAAAGCCTACGAATTCTATCACGAGAACCGCAAGGCCATCAAACATCGAAGGAACGTCTCCGCGCACAACGAATGTGCGAAGATGGGCATCATTCGCCTGTTGAAGTGGCTGTCATAATGCCTAATACACTTTTAAAAGCCTTCCGCAGTCCTTTGTGGCTGTTCTTTTTAGGAATCGCTTTTTTCTTCGCCCTCAATCATTATATCGGCATCGTGAGCGATGGACTGTTGTATCTGTTACAAGCGGTCCATTGGCTTGATCCGGAACGGTTTTCGGATGATGCCGCGTTCATGTTCGGCAATCAGGATTCGTTCTGTCTGTTTTCTCCGGTTTACGCGGCGTTCATCAAATGTTTTGGCGTTGACTCCGGTTCAGAATTAGCTTGCTTTCTGTCGCAGGGTCTTTGGATCGTCGGCTTCCTGCTGGTGGTCCGCCGGTTCTTTGCCAAGTTCCACGCCTCTTTGCTGACTCTTTTTTTTGCGCTTGCTTTTATTGCATTGAACGCTCATGGCTCCGCTTGCGCGAAGTACTTTACCGGGCAAACGTTCTTCTGGCTGGTGGAGCCGTGCTTTGTTTCGCGTTTGCTTGCGGAAGCGCTGGGCTTGCTCGGCCTGTCCTTTCTGTTCGATAGGAACAAATACAAAGCGCTTGGCTTCATTTTGCTCGGGACGTTGATGCATCCGTTGATGGCTGGCTGGTGCTTTGCCCTGTGGCTGTTTTTCCATTTTCCTAAAACGATTCTGCCGATAGCGATCATCGCTCTTTTGGCTCCTCTGAATGCCTTTTTGCATATCGGAAAATTTGATTTCTATCCCGCAAGCTGGCCGACCCGGCCTCTGGAATATTCCGCGTCCTATTTTGATGTGTGTCGTTTTGTCACTTATTTTGCCGTGCTTTTGTCGGCTTTAAGAATCTCTCATAACAGGCATCTTTTAAAGTTGTCGAAGTCCTTGCTCATTCTGCTCGCCATCTGCTCCTACCTCTATTTCGTCGGGGCGGGAACCGAAAATATTTTTTTGTACCAAATTCAATTCTATCGGGTTGAATGGCTCTATAAAATTTTCGCGCCGATGATTCTTGTGGCATGTTTCTGGGAGCGTTTCCTTTTTTCCAAGCGTCAGCGTTCTTTTGGTTTTTTGCATAATTTATCACTGCTGCTTCTGTTTTCCGTCCTGGTCAGCTATAGACATTCGCTGCCTATTGACATATTGGCACTCGCGCTCATTTTGTTGCCGGATCATCGCCTTCCTCAGGGGTCTTCCCGCTCGCTGAAAATTTCTTTTTTGTGCATCGCATTGGTCACTCTGCTGTTGCATAGTTATGTCCAATTTTTCTTGTACGGGGCAAGCATCCCTGTTTTTTCTTTTGGGCGGCTCAGCTGGGCTATAAGCGCATTGACTCTTTTGGAACGGATCGCCTCCGTAT
>JBAXYW010000347.1:0-4649 GCA_041670605.1 Lentisphaeria bacterium | reverse complement strand
TAATTTTTCGATTTGCATCCCCCATCCAGTCGGCAGAAACCAGGCGCTGCCGACCGAAAACAACACCATGCATGGCATGATTATGCAGCAAGACCTTTACGCTCCCGTCCGGACGGAGGATTTTTATCCAGCGGATGGCTCCGTCGGTGTGGCCATGTTGCGGATCCGCGCGGTTTTGACCCAGAGTTTTACGAATCTTTGCCTTCCCGGCAAAGGCACGGATTTCCTCTTCATTGGCGAGGGCTTCAGCAACCACAGCGGACACCGCTTTTCGCCAATTTTCCACGAATTCCGGGCAAACTTCTCCATATCCGACATCCGAGGGCCCGATCAAAGGGGCAGAATGAGTGTGAGTTGCGAGAAACATGATTCCCTCTGGACGCAAGGCAAAGCGTTCGGCAAGGCAGCGCCGCATGCGCCGGCATTCCTGATCATTACTGGCCATGACATCGCTGACAATGATCAGATTGCGCTGTCCGTCCTTTTCGATGCTCAAGACTCGACAATAAATGGGGTCACGCACTCCGAGATTACGCCGTCCCAAAAAGGGTCCATAACCGGCCAGTTCTGCAAACAAAGGGACCTTCAGGACTTTTTCAGCACAGCCAACCTTGCAATGTTTTGAGCTCATTTCCCGTATTCCTTCATCACTTTTTCCAGTGTGTTACAAAGTTTCTCCTGATCGGCACGAGGTGCCATCAGCCACATCAGGGAAAACAACATGACCTGATGATAGATAATATCTTCCGTAATCGCACAACTGTCCACCCGATATTTTGCAGAATCCACATTCCAAAGTTTATGTTTATACACAGGGGCACCCCAGCCGGCAAAAACTTCAGGAACCCCCTCGGCTTGCAAGGCGGCAATAATATCATCTCGAATGATGCCAGGCTTGAGAAAAGCCGGATCAATCTTTACCGCATACACATAATAACTCTGAGCCGTTGCTTTATGCCCCCGCGCTTGAACTTTCAGCCCGGGAAGAGCTTCAAAACGCTGCCGCAAATATGCAGCCCCCTTTTCACGAAGTTCTGTTTCCTGCTGCAAATGCTCCAGCTGACTTTGCAGAATCAACGCCTGAAATTCCGTTGCCCGATAGTTATGGCAAACGAGTCCGATTGGTGGCGGAGTCGTTGGCTGGCGTTGCTGGGATCCCTGAGCATTGCCAATGTGCTTGAGTCGACAAAGAAATTCAAAAAGAGGTTCATCCGAGGTTGTACAGAGCCCCCCCTCGCCTGCCGTCATGATCTTGCTCTGTTGAAAGCTGAACGAGCCGATTGCACCAAAAGACCCGACGCCTTTCCCATCCCACTTGCCGCCATGGGCATGGGCACAGTCCTCAATGACCACAATACCATGCTTTTGGGCGATCTCGCAGAGTCTGTCGATGTCTGCAATGGAACCAAACAGATGAACCGGAATGACCGCCCGGGTACTGGAGGTGATGGCTGCTTCAAAGGCTGCCGGATCCATGCAAAAAGTATCTGCTTGACAATCAACAAAAACTGGTGTTGCTCCGACGTAAAGTATCGCCATTGCGCTAGCCATCCAAGTATAGGCCGGCACGATCACTTCATCGCCAGGGCCAATTCCCAGAGCCGCCAGGGAACACTCCAGCGTAACCGTCCCATTCACCATCAATACTCCGAATTTGCTGTCGTGATACGTGGAGAAATCTGCCGCGAATTTTTTTTCGTAATCGCCGTAATAAGACCAGGCACGGGTATTCAGATAAAGATCCGAAAGCTGTTGAGCCGTCGCAGAGTATACTGTGGGATACGGAGCCAATGTAAAGCCGTCGGTAAAAGTCTTGTTTCCACCTTGAATCGCAAGTTTAGCCATCACCGTAATCCTTATATTTTTCGTTTAAAAAGACACCTTAATAATGTAATCGGACTTATGGTTGATGAACAAGATGCGAAACATGATATTATTATACCATCGGTGACATATTCCATCTTTCCCGACTTGTTGGCACAACAAAGGAACTCAAGCCAGACCCATTGCCTGGCTTTTTTCCAGATACGTTTTTTTCCAGCGCGAAAACGATGACAAACCAGAAAAGCCGAGCTGATCGGCGATCTCTTTTTGCGTCAACCCCCTGCCAGCCGCCACGTTCATAAAGCCAAAGCGTACCTGATTGATATAGTCTGAAATTGAAATCCCTGTTTCCGCTTTGAAAAGCCGAGCCAGATCACTGCGGTTGTAGCCGATTTTCTTTTCGAAATCGGCAATCACGCAATTGCATCCATGCACACTTTCAATGTACCGTTTGATGAATCGAACCGGATTAGCACGCGCACCACTCAGACTTACCGGATAAGGAACCGAATCAAACAATTTCCGCTCTGAAGGACTGCCCACAGCTTGGTTGGTAAATTCAAACTCATCCAAAATGACAGCAATCATACTGGGCCGCATTCTTTTGGCCAGCTCCTCTGCAACTAATGGAGTTTTCAGCATGTCCCAGCGCCTGGAAAGTAAATAAAGCAATTCCAAAGGAAGCTCAATGATCGTCCATTCCAAGAGATCTACCCCAAAAGCAAAATTTCGCAAAAAAGTGGCAAAAATATTTTTTTCATGCAAATGAATCCAGAGTTGGGTTTGTTTCTTTTTCGTCACCTGGCAACCAAAAGAATGCGATTCCCAGGCATCCATCAGAAAGGCCGTTCCACATCTGGCAGGAAAAGAATGATCATTCAAAAAGAACGTGGTAGCTCCACTAAGTGGAATAAAGATTTCCCGCTCTTGATGACGCTCCACTTTGCCAGAAATTGCAGGGGGCTTGCCCCCCGGCTCCGTCACATCAACACCGCAATAAACCAGGCTGACCTTCGGACGGATAAACTGAAATTGCGAGGTCATGAAAAATTCCTTTAAAATGTCATATTTAGTCAAATAATATCACAGCCGTCCCATAACTTGACGGTAAATTTGTAAAAAAGTGGATTCCCTGCATCTTAATGGTAGCCAAAAAGCACAAAATCCAGACGCGGGCCTTCAGCGCCAACAGTCCTGTCATGGCCATGCTTTACGCGCATCTGGCGCATTCATTAAGTCTGAACGACATATGTGACAGCCGCCATAATCCTGTCGCCCCCCTTGCTCAGATACGCAACTGCACGCCTCCGAGCAGGAACGGCCTTTCTCACGCCAACAAGACCCGCAATACGGACATAGCCGAGGAGTTGTCCTGGATGGTATATGAGTCACTGTCAACCCGTTACCCCGAGTTCCTGACCTCCATCCGCAATTATCCGGGTTTGCCCTACCGCTTTCGGACAAGACCCCTTCGCGCTGTTGATTCAACCATCATCAAACTGACGGCCTTCAATATGGGCTGGGCCCAGCACCGGCGTCAGAAAACGGCCGCCAAGATGCATATGGCGCTAAACATGCGTTCGTTCCTGCCGAACTTCGTCATTGTCAAGAGCGAAAAGGATTCTGACCCGAAGAGCGCCTAGGAGCTGTGCGCCGACATGAAGGCTGGAGAGATCGTGGTATTCGACAAGGCCTATGTTGATTTTAAGCATCTTAAAAGTACTTGACGCGCGCGGCGTTTCTTGGGTGACGCGCGCCAAAGACAATATGCTCTATAAGGTTATGGAACAGCATGCGACAGAGAAACGAGAGCCGCACGATACCGTCAAACATGCGTCATCCTCCTCTGAACCCGAGGCGGCTACGGCTGGAGTTATGGGACAGCAACTGCCCCGCAAGCGCCAATATGTCCGCAAGAAATGCAAGGTGCTGTCGGATGAGCGCATTAGGTTTACAGGAGTGAACACCAAGGAGCATTACCCGGATGACCTGTGACTGGTCACAGCAGAGGTTGAGGTGAAGGGGAAGATGGTAGTGATAACCTTTATTACCAACAACTTTGAATGGTCGCCGTATTCCGTGTGCGAGCTCTATCAATGCCGTTGGGGCGTGGAGGTGGTTTTCAAGGAAATCAAACAAACGTTGCCGCTGGCCGATTTTCTCGGGTATAATAAAAATGCCGTCCGATGGCAAGTATGGACAGCGTTGCTTGCCTATCTCCTGCTGCGGTTCATCGCCTGGCACAACAAGTGGAAACGCCAGTTCAGCCGGCTCTTTACCTTGTTGCGTGCCGTCCTCTGGAATTTCTTCAGCTTGCCTAGCATCATAGAGTGCTGCGACACCAAGCGGGAGAGACGCCATATTATCCGGAGAAGTCCGGATAAAGCATATCAGCTGTATTTTGAGGGGCTGGTATAGCTTCCTGGTCAAACTTTTCTACACACAAAAAAGGTGTCTTTTAAAATTTGGCACCGTTTTGCTTGATTGCGCCCACAAATCCGGTGATTTCAGTGACTATGGAATGGCTGTGAATTAATTTAGGACTATGAATCCTTTTAAATTTCCCGAAGAGCCAAAAAAAAAAGCCTTTGCGAACTGTTTCTTCGCAAAGGCTCATGGTTCAACTTGGATTTTAGTGCGAACTATATCTGATTCTTTGTTACTGAAAAAAAGAAAAATCCCAGAGGATTTTATAAAAAAAGTTCGCTTCTTCACCATAATTTGTGGGTGAAAATTAGAAAAGATTGATTTCATAATTCTTATTTTCAAGGACTTAGAACTTTTTTGCATCACCAAAAATTGGACTCTGAATTTTTTGGGTGTTT
>JBAXYW010000346.1:0-4678 GCA_041670605.1 Lentisphaeria bacterium | reverse complement strand
GGTGTCAATGTTTACAGCGGGCCATTCCACCCATGGTATGCTGCCGATCAGAAGGTCAGGGAAAACCTCGGCGGTATCTGGCGGGATCATAAACTGGTCTATCCAGCCAGTGCCCGATATATCACCGGCGGCGGTAGCATCAATCCTGCCAATGGCACCATCATCGAAAAAGACCCCGTCAGTTACCCATACGAAAGAATCACAAAACACTTAAAAAATATTTTTGATGACTGGACATGGAAGGGAAAAGGGAACTTCCGTATCGGTACCGCAGATGAAACTGGCCTCGGTTATCAATACTGGGGCACTGACGCCGAAAAAGATTTGCAAAAATATTTGCGAAATTTCTATCATAACGAGATCAAAAACTTGAACGACTGCTGCCAAAGTAATTATAACGATTTTGCTGAAATAAAACTGCCGCTACGCCAACCGGAGTCCACAGCCCAACACGCGATCTGGGAACACTGGCGTCAACTCCGGGAAGCCAAACTGGAAAGCATCTACGACAACTTTTATAAAATCGTTAAAAGCCTGAACCCCGAGCTGGACGTCTTCCATATGCCCTCAACCGGAGCCAGCCACTCACCCCTTTATGGTGTTAATTACTATAACGTCACGAAATTCCAAGATGTCAATGGGATTGATGGCACCTGCTGTACCATCAACCAGGAGTGGCTTTACAACGACCTTAGCACTAAACGGAATCTCACCTCAGAATGGGGCGGACTTTACAGTGAAACATCGCCAACTTACGTTAACAGCAAACTCTGGGAAGAACTTTCCGGCGGTGCCTTAGGCTTCGAACATCATGTCTGGAGTTTTGGCAACGACTCGGTCAGTTTCGTCGACGGCCTCGATATGCCGAGAATCTTTGGTAATATGTTGCGCATGACTCTGCGCGACGCCCGAAAAATCGATCACCTGATTCTTGACGGCGAACGTGCTGCCCCCGAAATTGGCATTCTTTTTTCACAAACGACCCGCGTTCATGACCAAGCTTGGGGCTGGAACGGCGAAAAAACCTTCTCACCCCATTTTCAAACGGTTGCCAACTACTATGAACTTTTCCTTGAGTATCACCGTTCCGCCCGGGTTATTGCAGAAGAAATGCTCCTTGAAGATAAAATGCCCGCTGTCACTGTCCTCTTCGTCCCTCAAGCACAATTTCTTTCCGAAGAAACACAGAAAAAACTGCTTGATTACGCCAAAAAAGGCGGGATTGTTATCTCCGAAGGCAGAATGGGAGCCTTTGACGCTTTTGGGCGCCAATCTGACATCATCTTCCGGGAACTCGGCCTGGTGCCCAGTTTAGCGGAAAGCCGGGAACTGCTGATTGGCAAAACGATGCTGACCATTCCGGAAGCAGACAGCATTTTTGCACCGGTCGGTGCCGGAGAGGTTTTGGCACGTCTAGGCGAGAGCCCAGGCGTTATTCGTGCCAGTTACGGCCAAGGCAATTTTGTTGTTCTCGGTTTTAATCCTGGGCTGCAACGCTATGCAGCCTTTCCTGCCATCATTGAACATATACTAAGGCAATTAGACGTTACGCCAAAATTCATCGTTTCCGACGCGGCGTTGCTTCTGCGGGAATGGCAATACGACAACGACAGCTATTTAATTCTGAACTCTCGTGCCCCAAATTGGTCTTTGCAGGAAGTCACGGTCAAAGTTCGGGGCCGGGTAGAGATTGAAGACTATTTGTTTGGGCAAATGATTCAAACCGAATATCAGAACGGCTACACCTCTTTCAATACTCTGGCGGTTAATGGCGCCCGCATCTTCCGAATCCCAGGACGCTTGCTGGCTCAAAACCAAATGTCGCCGACCGTGCTTGCCGAGGCCCGGCAACACCCGGCTCACTTTCTCCTGGCTGGCACTTCCTCGGGTACCACTGACGACTTTCAACCCATCACTCTGCCTTATCAAGGCCGGCTCTCGGACTCGTCACCGCTGAAATATGGTGATTTTGTCTTTTCCCTTACTACTCTAGCTTCCGGCAGCAATGCCAAACTTGGTGATATGTATCTGACAGTCAGCAAAGGCAAGGAAAGCCAGAAGAAGCATCTCAAGATTGAGCAAGACTATTATTTCCGTCTGCGGGATAAAATCTTCAAAATCAGGAGTTCCAATAACTTTTACATGTTCCCTTTCTACTGTGAATTAAGCATTGAGGTAGTGGATTCCATGCCAGCGCCGGTGCCGGTCGATTTCGAAAAAAAAAACGATGAAGTTGTTTTCGCCAACTCCTTGATTGCTTTTACAATCGATACTGCCAGCGGCGCCGCCATCTCCTCGATCAAAATGATTGATGAAATGACGGAACAAACTTCTGCCGATAAAAGTTGTTTCGCGGCAAGTGGCGGAATGCCCGGTCCGTTTTTGAAACAGAACTTTCAGATGAATGCACCCAAACAAAGCGCCGACTTTCTGACGGCTGAATTTGTGATGGGGGCTCCTTCACAGGGACAACAACTGCAACAAACCATAGGTTTTAAACGAAACTGCGCCGGCTTCACCGTGGCCCTCGCTTGCCGTAATGCCAAGCAACTTGACCAGACTTTCGATTTGCGCTGGCATCCGGAATTGGCCATCGGCTCTGCCGCTGATAGTGCAGATATTTTCTTCGTGCCCAGCGACGGCGTCGTCAAAGCGATTCCTTTCCGCGCTCTAAACTCCGGCTATGGCCTCTCCCCTTCTGGCAATTGGGCTGCTATTGTCGATAGCAAACAAAAGCTTGTTTACTTGACAAGCTTCATAAAAGAACAGGTACAGCGGATTTACATCTGGGAGGCAAAAGACTTCTATACACTGGAAGTTTTTGCGCCCAAAACTGTTGTCAAAGCCGATGAGGCACTCTGTCTGGATTTGGGATTCTACTTTTTGCGCGGTCTCACTGGTATTGACGCCTGGCAGGATGGCGTCGCAGTGTATGCCAAGCTGCCCACCGTAATCAACCAAAACAAATCATTTTCCAGCCAAATACAAATTGCGACTGCTTTCAATAATCCGGAAAGTGTCGCTCTGAGTTGCAGCTTGTGGCAAAATGATAAAATAATCAAACAACTCACTGATTTTCAGGCTGATGTCGCTTTTGATCTGCCGCTGGAATTCGTTCTTAATCAAGACCTCAGCGCCATGGCCGATGGACAATACCAACTCCGCTTGATAGTCAAATATGCTGAACAGAAGCCCTTTGTCGCCAGCAAACCGCTCGAATTTGCCGGCAATGCGCTAAACAAGCTCTTGCAAGAATATGAGCATAGCCGCCGAAAACTGGACGATAATAAAAATTTGAATGCTCAACAAACTTTTTCGTTACGTGTGCAACTCGAAGAACTACGGCGAGCCGCCACGGATGGAAATATCGATAAGGCTCAAAAAATTCTGTTCGAATACAAAAAAGTCAGCGCAGCAGCAGGCAGCAGCTCCTTGAAGGAGTAGGGGAAAGGCCACGGTCACAGTTTTAAAGTCGCTATTGCAGCGGCGCAATCTGCGGATAAATATCTTCTGTTTGTCCAGTGGGTATCATTGCTTGGGCGGACTCATTTGAAAGAGGGAAAAAACGATGAAACTTAAAGAATGTTTTTGGCTATGGGGTCAGGATGCGATGTCTCATCAACGCTCCGCCGGAAATTCTCGCTGGCGTCTGCCGGCTGGAAACCAGTTGGAGCCGGTTGAAGGGGCTCAATATCTCGGCATTCCCAACATGTGCCGCGTTGTCATGGGTGGTAAACCAGTTCCGCCCTTTGATGCGGAATCCGAGAAGCTTAAAGTGATGCACCGGGTAGTCTGGTCTGCCATCGGAGATTCTGGATCGAAGCGTAACGACCAACAAACCGACCTGGATGAAGTGTTGCGACAGGCAGCCCGATATTCCAATGTTACCGGAGCCATTCTGGACGATTTTTTTGGCCATCGCACTGAGCCGGTCGATGCCTGGGCCAGATATTCGATCGAAGCCATTCGGGAAATGCGAAAGCGCCTGCAGCAAGCTTCGCCCCGAGCGCTGGACTTCCTGGTGGTCTGGTATAAGCGTCAACTGGAAGACCCGATCGATGATTATCTGAAAGAATTCGATGTCATAACCTATTGGAATATGATGACGCCTGCCGAACATCAGATCCTGCCTGAAAACCTGAAAAGAATGATCGAACGGACACCTGGAAAACGCAGAATGACCGGATGTTATATTTGGAATTATGGAGAAGGGAAACCGTTGACTCCAGAGGAACTGAAATTTGAATGTGAGAACTATTATCAGCTGATCAAGGCGGGACATTCAGAGGGGATCATTTTCTGTTCAAATTGTTGCGCCGATGTTGGCGGACCCGCAATCACTTGGTTGCGCGATTGGATCCGAGAAGTCGGCGAAGAAGAACTCTGAACGAACTCTCCACAGCATCTTTATATGGAGCGCCGGCGTCCTCGCCTATTGGCGCTAACTTCAGAGTTCCTGATCTCTGTGTTAGACGCCTTTTAAAAGTTCCGTTTTTTCTGCCATCTAAAAGTTCCGGTTTTTGATCAAGGCGTCTAACAGCGGTGTATCTGAAGCGCAAAAGACGCCCGCTAAGATACGAGTGCAATTTACTAAGAAAGAGGTTTTTTACATCCATAGGTGCAGTCTGACAGAACAACCGAATTCCCATCACTGTATTTTTTTCAAGGTCAGTTTTTG
>JBAXYW010000345.1:0-4681 GCA_041670605.1 Lentisphaeria bacterium | reverse complement strand
TAGCGCCCTCCGGGCGCTGGTTTTTTAGTTGTTCTTACCCCGGGTTGCGGCGCACTGCGTGCGCCTCACCCGGGGTTATGTCTGTCCAGCCCTTCGGGCTGCGCTGTGCTTTGGTGATTTTTGTTACGACACAAGGCCGGTTTTCCCGGTCGGGGCATGTACTGTGAGTTTCACGTGAGGCAGCATGGGGAGCGAGCGATTGCTCCGTTCTCATGGTAGCTTGTTTTTTTCCGGGGAAGCAGGTGTAAATCTTATTTTGAGGTACTATAGTTAAGGGATGTGCAGGAGCTTTTTTCCCGCCTCTATGATTTGGTGGGGGGTTCTGCATTACCAAGACCAATCAGGAAAGGGATTTGCAATGAAAAAATACGAATGTGTTTGCGGTTATATTTATGATCCCGAAAAAGGGGATCCGTCCAATGGGATTGCTCCGGGTACTTCTTTTGATGATTTGCCGGACGATTGGACCTGCCCGGACTGCGGCATAGGGAAAGAAGGCTTCACGGAAATGTAATTTTGTGGACGGGATGAGTTTTCAGGTGTCAGGCTGAGAAAAAAAGTTCGGTCTGGCATCTGCTTTTTGGAGTTTTATGCTATGGAGCAGGGCAAAGAGTTTACGATTGATATTAATTCCGGTGACCGGAAAATAAGCGGCCAGGCGGGGGAAACTCTTTTTCAGGCTTTGGAGCGACAGAAGCTTTATGTACCGACAGCCTGTGGTGGCCAGGGAAAATGCGGATTATGCCGGATGCGAATACATGGCGAGTTCCTGGCGGAAGTTACGGAAGCGGAAATAAAGCTGCTCAGCGCAGACGATTTAGCTGGCGGGATGCGTTTGGCTTGTCAGACGCTGATCGAGGGAGATCTCCGCGTCGAGATGCCAAAAGCCTACTATTCGGTGGGTGAATATTTGGTGAAGATCATCGAGAAGCGTCCCTTGACTCGGGATATTCTGCTGGTACGCTGTCAGGCGGTCGAGCCGCGGCTGATCCGGGTTGAGTCCGGCTGCTGGATGCAATGGGTCATTCCCCCTTATGACGGGGGCAAAGAACCGTATCTGCGTTCTTTTTCCTTGGCCTCTGACCCCAGAAATCAACGGACTCTTGAGTTTATCATCCGGCGGAATCCCTGTGGACATGGAACGGCCTGGATTTTTGATAAGGCGGAAATTGGCGAAACGCTGATGTTGCGCGGTCCGCATGGGAATTTTCATCTGCGGTCTAATGAACGTGAAGCGATTTTTATCGCTGGCGGCAGCGGGCTGTCCGCTATCCGCAGTATTTTACTGGATATGTGTACCCGGAAGGTCTCTCGCCGCTCCCGTTTGTTTTTTGGTGCGGTGAGCCGGCGGGATTTGTATTTGACGGAAGAGATGCAGGCCTTGGAAAGCAAGTTGCCGGATTTTCGTTTTATCCCGGCCTTGAGTGCTCCGTTGCCGGAAGATCAGTGGGAAGGCGAAACGGGTCTGATTACTGAGGTGGTTGCTCGTTATTACCAGGATTGCCGGGACAGGGAAGCGTATTTGTGCGGCAGCCCCGGTATGTTGGATGCCTGCATCAAAGTCCTGCAACAACGGGGGATGCCGCGGGAAAATATTTATTTTGACAAATTTGTGACGAGTTGTTGAATTAACAGAATGGAGTGGTGGAGATGAAGCAGAAGATCAAAGTTGGTATCCTGGGTTTGGGTCGGGCTGGATTTTGTATGCATTTTCCGGAGATATCGCGCTATCCGGAGTTGTTTACGATTGTCGCTGGTGCGGATCCGCTGTTCAACCGGGCAGAAGAATTGCAGAAAAAGTGTGGAGCCAAGCCGTATCATAATATTGACGAGTTGCTGGCGGATCCGGAAGTGGAATTATTGACTGTGGCCAGCCGTTCGGGGAATCATGTGAAACACGCTTTGCAGGGACTTGCGGCGGGAAAATATGTGTTGGTTGAGAAGCCGATTGCAGTTAATTATGCAGAGGCATTGCAGTTGGCAGAAGCTGACAAAAAATATCCCGGCAAGTTGTTTTTCCGGCACAATCGTCGTTTTGAGGCCGGCTTTAATTTTATCCGTGAGTTGATTGCCTCTGGCAAGATTGGTGAGGTTTTTGAGATCAAACTGCGGCGTTTGAGTTTTCAGTTGCGCAATGACTGGCAGGTCATCGCGGCTTGTGACGGCGGGCAGATGAATAATTGGGGGCCGCATTTGATTGATCAGGCTTTACAGCTGCTGGAAAGCCCGGTCAAAGACATCTGGTGCGACCGCAAACACGTGGTCGCTGCCGGTGATATGGAAGACCATTTCCGAATCCTGCTGCGGGGTGAAAACGGACGACTTGCGGATATCCAGATTTCCGGAGCTTGTGCGATCGAGGAGCCATATTTCACGATTTATGGTACTCGTGGTACCCTGGTTTGCCGGAATGATTCTGAATTGAGCTATCGCTGGGTGACACCGGAACAAGAAGTCAAGAGCTCTAAAGCCGACACGGGCACTCCGGCAATTTTGCCGGGTGAGCCGAGTGCGGGTGCGATGAGTAGCCCCTTAAATTGGCGCTGGGGCACCATAATGGTGGAGCCCAAAGACGGGGTGGAAACCTCGCATATTTGGAAACACCTGTATGCAAGTATCCGGGAAGGGGCGCCTTTCCCGATCAAGACCGCAGAGGCTCTGGAAGTTGTGCGGGTTACCGAAGAAGCCAAAAAACTTTGCGCTGTTCGGCATTATTGCTGAACAGGGAGCCTTTCACAAGATGGCAATGGGCAAGCTCTTCAGTTTTTTTCTTCTAGCAATTTTTTCTTTATTGCCGGCGGATGAATTGCACTTGGAGGGAAAAAAAACGCGAGAAGGCATTTTCCTGGGTGTTTCTGACGGCGGTAAAATCTCTTTTCAGGTCTATGGTGAAGAAACCCCGCAGGCTTTTTCCACGAAGAGAGTCACGGCCATCCTGCTTGACCAACCCGTGAAAGTGCGCTTTTTCTCAAAACGCAATGATAAAAAGTTTCGCAGCGGGCAGTTTTTTGGCATGAAGGAAAATTGTTTTCTGTTGCATTTTACTGGCGAGAAGCAGGAGCGGGAGATTTCTTTGTTGCAGCTGTACAAGCTTGAGGTTGAGCTGGATATGAAGGCTTACCTGAAGCGCATGGAAAATTATCGCTTGCGCAAAGCCGAAACTCTGGCGGAGCAGAAAAAATCCGCGGCAGAATTTCTCGTTTCGGGTCGGCTGGTGGTTTTGCATTTTGTTTCACCGCAGGTTTCGGCGAATACCCGGCAGGGCAATCTGGCTCACAGATTGTGCAGCGACAGTATGCGTCCGGCGCAGTATGTCCCGGTTTTGATTGAGTCTTTGGAGAGTCCCATTGCCCGGGCAAATGCTTTGCAATCCCTGCCGCAGTTTTGGTTTTATACTGCACAAGGGACGCTGAGCTCTAAGCTGAGCAGCCGTTTTACCGAAGAAGATATTGAAGCGGCTTTCCAGAAAGCCAGCAAAGCAAATTAAGGATCAACGATGCGAAGACCAATTGGCTGGGTAGATAAAAATTGTCCGGATGGCCGACGAAAAATTCGAGTTTCGTTTCATGCTGATGCGATCACTTGGCAATTTCGTACGAAAGGGGCGGAGGAGTGGGAATCGACGAGTCAGCCTTCGGAAGAGAATTGGCAGGAATTAGAAGACAAGATCTTGCAGCTGATGCAGCGCGGGCATCTTTTTGAGCATGAGCTGGAGCTGGTGCAGCGTCACAGCAATAACAAATCCGGGAACTGAAAGAGTATGGAATTTTATGTAACAGCCGGGCCGGGCACGGAAGCCGTTCTACGTGACGAATTATGCGAGCTGGGCTTTTCTCAGGTGCGGCTAAATCGTGGTGGCATCCCATTTTTTGGCGAATTTGAGGAGGGTTGGCGGGCTTGTTTGCAGACCCGTATCGGGCAGCGTGTCATGCTGGTTTTGGGGCGTTTCCCGGCCGAAACAGCCGATGAAGTGTATGCTGGTGCCCGGGAATTGCCCTGGGCGACTTATCTCACGCCGGAAAAAACCATTTCGACGGGCGCTTACGTCCATGAAAGCTGTCAAGATAACCCGAATTTCGTTTCACTGAAGTTGAAAGATGCGATCGTTGATCGGATGCGAGAGGAATTTGGCTCGCGCCCGAGCGTATCCCGCGACGATCCCGACCTACGCGCTTTCGTCTATTGGACACGCGGCAAGGCGACGGTGTATCTTGATTTGTCCGGCGAGCCTCTTTTTAAGCGTGGCTATCGTCTGACCGGTGGAGAAGCTCCGCTGAAAGAAACGCTGGCTGCCGCCATGCTGCGGCTGGCAGGCTGGGATCGAAAGACCCCATTGGTGGATCCGATGTGTGGGTCTGGAACACTAGCCATCGAAGCGGCTTTGTGGGCCGCTAATATCGCGCCTGGCATCTGGCGCCGACGTTTCGGCTTCGAACGTTGGGCGAATTTCGGCACTGCCGAAGCGGAAGAAATGGCGGCTTTGCGCGGGCAGATGCGTCGGGAAGCCACAAAACAGCATCCTCGGATTACGGGATTCGATCTTGATGAAAAGGTTCTTGAGAGCGCACAGGCAAATGCACGTTCGGCGGGACTGAACCTTAGTTTTCGTTTGTTGCCTTTGCGCGAGCTGCAGGGCGAAGGACAACGCCGTTTTCTGATCACGAATCCGCCCTTTGGGGTG
>JBAXYW010000344.1:0-4693 GCA_041670605.1 Lentisphaeria bacterium | reverse complement strand
TTTTCCCGAAATTATGGAAACTTGAGTGCTAAAAATTGTTTTTTAATGTCATCCAGTCTCTGGTTTTGCACAGTGAACGAAACTTCAACAGGTGGATGACATTTCATGTCGCATCCGCCAAAAACACGGCTTTTGCGAAAAATTCAACGATTATTCTTGAAGGCCTCCCAAACAATCCTTGATACCGTTTTGGACGGGCTCTAAACTATAGGCTGGCGCCAATTCTGAAGCTAGCAGACGTCTCATAAGCGGTTGCCTTGGAGATGCGCTACAAAGGAAAGACAGCATATCTGATCTGCTGTTCTGTTGGAGGTCGCAAGCAACTGCCAGGGACGGGCGGGCAATCGGGGCGTCTCAGTTTTTCGTTACGGGGGTTACTGCAGGGTTTTTCCAGAGGGCGCCAGCATGTAGCCAGGAAGGGCCACCAGCTGGAACCGTTTCCAGACGTAAAATTCGCACATCCGTGATCACGGCCTTTATTTGCGCTGTGGGCTGCGCCCAGTCGACGGTCACTTCAGTAAGTTTCCTGCCATCCCCATAAACCGTAAAACGCACTTTTTCGCCTTTGCGGCGGATTTCACAAAGGTGGGTCTCGAAGGGGTTGTGCAGACAGACTTCGCTTTCAAAGCTGTGATAGCGCCCATTCAGCTGATATTCCAGGGTTGCCGGAGCGCGCACGCCCAAGTCGAATTCGCCGGCAGCTTCGCCATTGAAACTGCGTCCGACACCGAGCGCTCCGCGCATCTGGTCGATCCGGACGGGTCGCAAATCCGCCAAAAAGACTTTATCAAGTGTGGCAGCATCCTCAATTCGGAAAAACGACGGAAAGCGTTGCGGAGCATTGGCGGCGCGCAGATTTTCATCTCCCGTAAAGGATTTTCCGTTAGCCAGGCTCCAGTCCGTGCCGAACCAGCCAGTCAGCAGCATGGTTTCCGGAGAAGCCGAACGGGCATCAAAAACCGCGTAATCGTAATATTTTTTGGAATCATAGACGCCCCAATTAAACCAGTTTCCGAAACGTCCCCATTGCTGCCAAGCACCTTGCGGGGAGTTGGCGGCCAGCATGACCAGCAGTCGCTCTGGAGCCAGGTTCCCCGCGGGATAAATCAACTGATAACCAAGATCCGGAGCTTCGAGATCCAGATTTTTGCCTCGGAGGGGTTCAAAGAGATCATGCAGCGGCAGTACGTCGGCAAGCAGGGCGCTGATGCGGTTATCCGTTGGGCCGCCCAGCAAAATCAGATTTCGTTCCGCAATCATCTTCATACTGCAGTCCGTATCCAGCACCATCAGACAGGGAGCGTTGTTTCTTCGACGCCATTCCTGCAGAAAAGTCTGCGCTTCTCGAAGCCAGGCTTCATTCATCGCAGCATTCACGCACTGTGTGCCAACCACCACCAGGAAGGGGCTCAGCAACACCTCCTGAATCGGCCCTTCAAAATGACGTTTTTTGGCCAGCTGCGGAAGCGGCAAATTTTTTTCCCAGTCCCAGCCATGAATCGGATCTCGTCTCAGCGTATGCCAGACTTCCGCTGCCCCATAATATGGCGGCATAATCACCCGTTCACCATCGATTTCCAGAAAAAGCGGTTTTTCCGGAGTAAACAGGTTAGGAGAGCGCTGCAGAGAAAACGACAGCAGATTTGCGCTGGTAATGGAGACCCGGTTTGGCGCCGTGATCTGCGCCTCGATTTCCGCGAAACGCAAGGGTGCGGCCATCTGTTCCATCTGTAGCCAGTAGGAACGTCCATGTTTCAGCAAGGCCGCCTTCCAGCGGATTTTCCGTGGATATGGATTGCGCGTCCAGGCACAAGTCCAGGACAAGCCGGCAGCAATTGCATCGGCAGGAAAGCCACCATGCCCGACGCCGGGATATTCCCGATATTCCACAGGGCAGCCCAGCTGCCGCAATTGTGCGGTCATATTGCGGGAATGTTCCGGTGGCACCACGACATCTCCGGCACCGGCCAGAATATAAGTTGGCAGATTCAACAAGTTTCCGGCGAAAGCTCGGGCGGTATGTCCTTCCTGAAGCCAATTACGCAATTCAAAATTACGTCCGGGGAAAATACGGTTCCAGCCCCAGCGGGCAGTCCAGGCGAGATTGTCGGCATTTCCGACAATGGGAAAGATTCCGGCGAAACGGTCTGCGTAATGCACGCCCAGGTGGAAGCAGCCAGTTCCTCCCATGGAGCTACCGGTTAGATAAATCCGGTTTACATCAATATTGAAATCTTTTTCGACCTCGGCGATGGTCTGCAGCACATCCAGTTCACCCCAATCTTTATAATCGGTTGCGCCGCGGCCCTGCGGTGACAGACAGAATGCTCCGCTGTAGGAGGGCGCGGGATGCCCTTGAAAACGTGCATACCAGCCATGCCCATGCATGGAAACGATCAAAGGCCAGCGCACTCCCTTGTCATAAGCCGACGGGATACTAATCGAATAAGTCTGAAAAGTCTGATCGATATCGGAACGATAAGCCCGTAATCGTCCCCCGGCTTCCTCCTGCATATCTGGGCGCCCCAGCCGGCTTTGCGGGCAAGCCCGCAACAGTAGGCGGCAGGTATCTTCAAGCAGAAAAAGAGCCGATTCTTCCTTTTTTAGATCCTCTTTCCCGATTTGTTTTGCTCGTTCACAAGCAAATTCCGCTTTGGCCAGCAGCCAAGCTGCCTGACGGGAAGCCAAGCTGTCATCCATCCATTGACGCAGGCGTTCCTGTTCCGCCAGCTGTTGCAGCGTTACCAGATATTGTTTTGCCTGTATCCGGCTGCAGGGTTGCCGGACAACAAGTCCATTTGCGGTTTTAGCTTTGCTGCCGCTTCGGGGCCAGAGGGAAATTCCCAGCAACATCAGAAAAATCGCCACGCAGGTCCAAGCTTCTTGTCGAGAAAGAAAAATCTGCATCATATACCTCAATATTTCAAGCGGACTGTCAGCGGCGGCATTCTACACATTTGCCGCTGTCAGTCCGTCTTTGCATCAGGCTTTGGCCATTTCAACATAGCGGCGGAGATTTTCCTGGCCGATTTCGATTCCAGTCAGAACATCTTCCATTCCCTCAAATTCAATGGACAAGACACCGTCATAGCCGTTCTTGACCAAAATACGGACACACTGGGCGATCGGGATATCCCCATGCCCGATAATCGCGCCGCGCCACCAATTGCCGCCGCGAGACATATTCCAGCCACGACCGGGGCAAGGTACCGTACCGGATTTGAGGTGGAAATCCTTGGCATGACAATGGAAAGCATAATTTTTCAGGCGTCCGACGGCTCGTCCGGACTCATCATCCGCACAGGTAAAATTACCGATATCGACCAGCAGGCCGAAATTAGGATGATTGACGGCATTGACCAGCTGTTCTACGCGGACACTGTCCTGGCAGAAATAGCCATGGTTTTCGACCATCGTTTTGATCCCCTTGGAAGCCGCATATTCTGTGATCGCCCGGCAACCCTCAGCCAGCCGTGGTAAGGCCGCAGCGAAACTTTTAACACCCTTCCAGTTTTCCGGAAAAGTCCCTGACGAAGCATCATGGCGCATGCCTGGGACACCCAGGATTTCTGCGATATCGACTTCTTTTTTCACGCGTTCGATTTCGGCCTGCAGGTCGCCATTTGAGCCATTGAGCATATCGGCACCGATCGTATAATTGACGATGGGGATTCCGACCCGGTCAGCCTCTGCTTTCAACTCTCTGGCAAAATCCGGCAACTTCTTGCCTTCCGGAACGCTGATCGTTGAAAACTCGATGACATCCAAGCCCATTTCCTTAGCCTTAGCAATGACCTCGATCTGTTTCATTGCGCCGGAACGAACCAGGCGGCTGAAACTGTAGGAACTTACTCCAATCTGCATCACTTTCTCCTTTGTTTTGTCTCTTTATCAATGCCGATTTTTGAACAACTGCGTCGGCAGAAAAAAGCGCCTGCCGGGATTATTCTTCCAGGCTGCGATAATAATCACTCAACAAATCTTTGTATTCATCAGCTACTTGGCCCCATTCGGAGGGATCGACATTGCTGCCGCCAGTCTTTTTCAAGGCCGCCACCGGCATGGGCAGCACAATTCCGTCTTGCATGGCCACCTGAGTATCTGCCAGTCGGCGTAAGACGCGTTTATGAAGATTCCCCAGTTCTTTCATCTGTGGGGCTGCGTTTTCGATGCCGCGCAATTCTCTGGCGGCTTCGCCGAGGCTTCCGGTGCCCAGATAGAGCAGTCTTGCCGTAGCATAGAGCACTTCGGTTTCCTGGCGCAGACGTTGTGGAGTCATGCCGTGGCTCGGGGTATGCAGATCCCGGCGGGGGGCGGTTCCAAACATGCCCTGCGTTTCGGATTCCCCCCCCAGTTTGCCGCCGCCGGTCGCTCGGGCATCCAGGGTGGAATTTTCATCTTCGGTCACCATGCCTTTCTGGAACTGATCGAGGGTGCGACGTGCTTTGGTTTGCCTTCCTTCATATCCCTTGACATGATTTTCCACCAGTTCTCCGGTAGACTGCCCTTCTCTGCCGGCGCCGCTACGCCCGGTCATCTCATTGTCATTCGGGCGGGTATTGCCGGATTTGCCTTTGGCGGAGAACGAGGGCATTGGGCCATCCATAACTCCCCAGCCCATTTCAGCATCCGCAACAATGTTATTTCCGGTCGTATCCTGGCTCTGGGCATCAATATCCGAGGCTTGATCAAG
>JBAXYW010000343.1:0-4705 GCA_041670605.1 Lentisphaeria bacterium | reverse complement strand
GCTGGCACTGGGCTGCCTGGGCTCAGCTCAGTTTTCCGGCAACATGTTTGGCCTGTTTATCGGTGGGCTAATGGCAGATCGATACGGCTATGCTAAGACTTTCCTGTTTTCAGGAGGAGTCTTATTTTTTACTGCTTTTCTGGTTTTGTTTTTTGTCCGAGAAAAGTTTCAACCCGTTCAGGCAGACAAAAAAGCGCAAAAACTTTCTTGGCGAGAAAAGTTTTCGGCACTTGGGCCGGGCACCATTCTGTTGGCTCTGATCTTATGGATGAGCATTACGCGGCGAATGGATGGCGGCTTGCTTGCCATTTATATACAAGAACTCTATGGCAGCCTTGATGGAGTTGCGGTATGGTCCGGTATCATCAATGCCACGGGTAGTCTCGGAGCGTTACTTTCCGGAATTGGAGGCAGCTTTTTGATTGATCGCTTCCATCCACGGCGCCTGCTTTATATCAATTCTTTTGGCGCTGCAGTCGCCATGGTGCTGATTGGCCTTGCTGGAAGCTATCAAATGCTGATCCCATTCCGTTTTCTGCTGATGATATTTATGGCCGGTTTTGATCCGATTCTGAATACCTGGATATCAAAAGTCACCCTGCCGGAAAAAAAAGGGGTGGTTTTCGGCTTGGCTCAGACCGCTAAATCTGCCGGCATGACATTGGGACCCTGCCTGGGCGGACTGATTGCCTGGCTGCTGAGCACAAGAATGGTTTTTTGGGCAGCGGCGGGCATGTTTCTACTGCTGATTCTGGTTGCCCGCAAAGTTGCCGCAAAGATCGACAGGGTAAGCTAATAAAACAAATCGGCTGGATCGATGCGATCCAGCCGATTTGTTTGATAGTTTTGAGGCCGTTTTAGCGGATTCCGGCGTGATATTCCTGCAGGGATTTCAGGGTGTCGTGACCCTGACGGCGAGCGACGACCCCACTTGCGGCGGCCACGGCTGCAGCGACTGTGGTAATATATGGTACACCGTAGCGGATGGCATTTTTCCGAATATAGGAGTCGTCTTTGGCACTGGTTTTTCCTATCGGAGTATTGATGACCAGTTGAATCTCTCCATTTTTGATCACATCGACGATATCCGGGCGTCCTTCACTGACCTTGGCAATCATTTCTGCCTGAACGCTGTTTTCATTCAAAAAGTTGCAGGTGCCCTCTGTGGCCAGAATGCGGAAACCGAGTTCCTGAAATTTATGGGCTGGAGCAAGGATCCCTTGGCGGTCGAGTGGATTGACGGTAATCAGCACCGTGCCACTTTCTGGCAAAGGCGGTTTAGCCGCTTCTTCGGCTTTGAAAAAAGCAAGCCCAAAGGTTGAGGCCATGCCAAGGACTTCACCGGTAGAACGCATTTCCGGCCCCAGGACAGGATCCACTTCCGGCAGCATCGAGAAGGGGAAGACGGCTTCCTTTACGCCAAAATGCGGAATATGCCGATGCATCAGCTTAAGATCGGCCAAGCGTTCTCCCAACATCAGCTTGGTGGCAATGTTTGCCATGGCAATACCGCAGACCTTGGAGACCAGCGGCACGGTACGAGACGCACGCGGATTGGCTTCCAGAACATAGACCGTATCGTTGCAGATGGCATATTGCATATTCATCAGGCCGATCACCTTCATTTCCTTGGCAATCATCGCGGTATAATTGCGGATCGTTTCCATGTGTTTTTCGGACAAGGTAGTCGGAGGGATGACGCAGGCAGAATCTCCAGAGTGAATGCCGGCCAGCTCAATATGTTCCATAATCGAGGGAACAAACGCATCTTTGCCGTCACAGATTGCATCGGCTTCTGCTTCGATGGCATTTTCTAGAAAACGGTCAATCAGGATGGGGCGTTCCGGGGTAACATCGACGGCAACGTTTACATAGTGGCGCAGCATTTCCTCATCGCGGACGACTTCCATTCCACGCCCGCCAAGAACAAAGGAAGGCCGCACCATCACTGGGTATTTGATTCTTCCGGCGATAGCGAGGGCCTCGTCCAAATTACTGGCCATTCCGCTTTCCGGCATAGGAATGTGCATTTTTTCCATTATCTGACGGAAGAGATCGCGGTCTTCGGCCATATCGATGGTAGCAGGAGAAGTCCCCAGGATTTTAATTCCGTTGCGTTCCAGGTCGGTGGCCAGATTCAGCGGGGTTTGTCCACCGAACTGGACGATGACCCCCATTGGGTTTTCTTTGTGATAGATGCTGATGACATCTTCCAGGGTGACGGGTTCGAAATAGAGTTTATCGGAAGTATCATAATCTGTAGATACGGTTTCCGGATTGCAGTTGACCATAATGGTCTCATAGCCGGCTTCCCGCAAGGCTTTGGCGGCATGCACACAGCAGTAATCGAATTCGATTCCCTGGCCAATTCGGATCGGTCCGCCACCTAGCACCATGACCTTGCGAGGATTGCTGCTGGCCTGGCTTTGATCGGGAATATTGTAACTCGAATAATAATAATTGGCATCCTCAACACCGCTGACCGGAATGCTGTCCCATGCTTCTGTTATTCCCAGTGCCAGACGCTGTTTCCGGATGACGGCTTCCGGAGTTTTCAGCAAGCGGGACAGATACAAGTCTGAAAAACCGTCTTTTTTGGCGCGAGCGAGCAATTCATCCGGTAAGACATGATCCCGATAGATCAGAATTTCATTTTCCAGATCGACTAATTCTTTCATTTGCTGGAGAAACCAGATTTTAATGCTGGTTTTTTTGTTCAGTTCCTTTAGGTCAGCGCCTTTTCGAATTGCTTCATAGAGCAAGAATTGGCGTTGACTGGTTGGCGTATTGAGGCGATCTAGAAGTTCTGTCAGTGACAGGTTTTGATAGCCTTTGACAAAACCGAGCCCGGGGTTTCCGCTTTCGAGCGAGCGGATCGCTTTCATGAAAGCCTCTTTGTAGGTTTTGCCGATACTCATGACTTCGCCAACTGCGCGCATCTGCGTGCCCAAACGGTCTTCGACTCCCTGGAATTTTTCAAAAGCCCAACGTGGGAATTTGACGACGACGTAATCGCCGGAAGGCGTATATTTTTCCAAACTGCCGTCGCGCCAGTAGGGCATCTCGTCGAGTGTGATACCGGCTGCCAGTAGTGCAGAAACATAGGCAATCGGGAAGCCAGTGGCTTTGGAGGCCAGTGCCGAGGAGCGCGAGGTGCGGGGATTGATTTCAATTACTACAACCCGGCCATCCGTGGGATTATGAGCGAATTGGATATTGGTACCGCCAATGACACCGATTCCCTCCACGATGGCATATGAGAAGTGCTGCATTTTTTCCTGCAGTTCACTGCTGATTGTCAGCATTGGTGCTGTGCAGAACGAATCCCCGGTATGTACACCTACCGCGTCAACGTTCTCAATAAAACAGATGGTAATCATCTGACCTTTGGTATCGCGGACGACTTCCAGTTCCAGTTCTTCCCAGCCTAACAGAGATTCTTCAATCAGTATTTGATGAACCATGCTGGCCAGAATTCCACGCTGAGCAATCGTACGCAATTCTTCGATATTATAACAGAACCCCCCGCCGGTTCCTCCCATCGTGTAGGCTGGGCGGACAACGACTGGGAAACCGATTTCCTTCGCGGCGGCTTCGGCATCCTGAAGATTATTGACAACGCGGCTGCGAGCCATGTCAATGCCAAGGCTTTTCATCGTTTCTTTGAAAGCATTGCGGTCTTCTCCACGTTTAATGGCGTCGGTCTGCACCCCAATGACCTTCACTCCATATTTTTCCAAAACTCCGGCATCCGCTAATTCTGAGGAAAGATTGAGTGCGGATTGTCCCCCCAGATTCGGGAGTAGAGCATCCGGGCGTTCTTTTTCAATGATTTCAGTCATCCGATGCAGGTTTAACGGTTCGATATAGGTAATATCCGCAGTTTCCGGATCGGTCATAATGGTTGCCGGATTGGAATTTACCAGAACAATTTTATAACCTAGGCTGCGCAACGCCTTGCAGCCCTGAGTCCCTGAATAGTCAAATTCACATGCCTGACCAATAATAATCGGTCCGGAACCAATAATCATGATTTTTTCAATATCCGTGCGCTTCGGCATTTTTTTCTCCTGACTGCAAGCGGTAAAAAAGACGTTCAAATTGAATTCTAAACAAGCCTTTTCCAGCGGCCAAAGAAATCCAACTACGCCGGGATTATACTATAATATTTTGAATCTCTTTTGGCAAGTCGAAAGGGACGGAGAAGTGGGGACGGGGACGGGAGAAGAGCGGGCTGTCGCCCGCTGTTGTAAGTTATAAGTTGTGGGGAACGGGGAGCGCACATCGGACGTTCTGCGGGCGGTCGCTTGCGACCGCCAGAAGTGGGGAACAGGAGCGGATCCAGAGCTGGAAGCTTCGGCCACTTTCTGGGGAAAATACGGGGAACAGGAGCGGATCCAGAGCTGGAAGCTTCGGCCACTTTCTGGGGAAAATACGGGGAACGGGAGCGGATCCAGAGCTGGAAGCTCCGGCCACTTTCTGGGGAGAATATGGGAAACGGTCTGCTGGCAAAAAGCAGTATCGTCGGATCAGGATAAGGGCGCCTTTATTTTCCTTTGGGATAGGTTTCCACTCCGTTCTGATCAATAATCAGAATACGTTCTTCCAGAGTTTTTTTGGCGCCGACCGGTACCTCGTATTTTGCGGTCCACTGCCAAGTCCATTTCCCTGCTTTATTCATTTTCGCCTGATAATTCCATAGTGC
>JBAXYW010000342.1:0-4713 GCA_041670605.1 Lentisphaeria bacterium | reverse complement strand
TCGGGCCGTAAAACGTGGCAAGCTAAAGGAAAAATGGGCTAAACTAAAGCCGGCCCTTCGGGCCGTAAAACGTGGCAAGCTAAAGGAAAAATGGGCTAAACTAAAGCCGGCCCTTCGGGCCGTTTTTTCCCAGGTCTCTTTCTGTGTGCCAGAGCTAAACCCGCGCTTGCCCCGTCCGTGTGCGTCCCTTTCACGGCATTTGAAAGGATTTATCCAATTTTCGGTGGGTGAATTGCCGACGTCCTGCTACGTAATCCGCGACGATTTGTCCCTGTCCTTTCAGCAGCCATTTATAGATCATCAGTCCTTCCAGGCCGACGGGTCCGCGGGCATGAATCTTATTGGTGCTGATACCGACTTCTGCGCCCAGTCCATAGCGATAGCCATCACTAAAACGGCTGCTGCAATTCCAGAAGACATCTCCGGCATCGACCAATCCCATAAAAGTCGCCGCGGCTTTGGCGTCCGCCGTGACAATGACTTCCGTATGGCCGGAACCGTACTGGTTGATATGCTGCACTCCTGCCAGCAAATCCGGCACTACGCGTATAGAAAGGATATAATCCAGATATTCGGTTTTCCAGTCTTCTTCGCTAGCTGGCGGCACAGCAATCATTGCACAGGTTTCCGGGCAGCCCAGCACTTTTACGCCGTGTGCCTGCAGTTCCTTCCATAAATCCGGCAGAAAAGCCGCGGCGATATCCCGATGTACGAGCAGGGTTTCTACAGCATTACAGACCGAGACATACTGGCATTTAGAATCCACAACAATATTGCCCGCCATGGCCAGATCAGCTTTGGCATCGACATAGACGTGGCAGATGCCATCGGCATGACCCAAGACCGCAATGTTGGTATTTTCCTTGATGTAGCGCACGAAAGCATTTGATCCCCGCGGCACAATCAAGTCGATATAGTCATCCAGCTTGAGCATTTCCCCGACTTCTGCCCTGGATTCAAGCAATTGCAGCCATTTTTCCGGCATGCCGACGCTCAGGGTGGCCTGATAAATCAGGCGGGCGAGGACACGGTTGCTGTGCAATGCTTCGGTGCCGCCCTTCAACAGGGCCGCATTGCCACTTTTCAAGCATAAGCTCGAAATTTGCACCAGGGCATCCGGGCGTGATTCGAAGATTACTCCGATGACGCCGATCGGGCAGCTTACCTTGTATAACTCCAAGCCGCTGTCCAATTCCGTCGCCGACAAAGTTTGCCCCACCGGATCGGGCAGCTGCAGCAAACTTTCCACCCCTGCAACAACATCGGCTAATTTGGCGGAATCAAACTTCAGGCGTTTCAAGACTGGCGCCGCCAGCCCGGCGCGCTCCGCTTCGGCCAAATCCAACTGATTGGCCGCTAAAATTTCTGCTTCATGGCGGAGCAATGCCTCTGCAATCGCCTGCAATGCGGCATTTTTCGCGGTGCTGTCCTGGACTGCTAATAAGACCGAGGCCTGTTTGGCGGCGGCGGCGGTTTCAATCATATTCATGGCAATTCCCTGCTCTACTAAAAAAACTTACAGGAAAGAAACGGTATCCTGCATCGGTTTACGAATCAAGTGATTGGGGTGTGGTTTACTGGTCTCAGCCGAATACCCCATCGGCAATAAAGCCACCGGGACAAGCTGCTCCGGCAGGGAAAATTCCTGCACCAGTTTGACGGGATCAAAATAACAAACCCAGGTCGTGCCCAGCCCCTGTTCGGTCGCCGCAAGCATCATTTGAGTGGTCACAATACTGGCGTCAATCATCCCAGAATCCAACTGGTCAAAACTGCGTTTCCAAGTCTCCGTCTGATCATAACAAATCAGCAAAACAAGCGGCGCATTAAAATGACAACTCGTGCAAACACGGATTTTCGCCAGGGCTTCTGTACTGCGCAGCACAAAAATTCGTTGCGGCTGCAGATTGCAGGCTGTCGGAGAAACCCGTCCGGCTTCCAATACGGCCTGCAACTTGTCAGGCTCAATCGGAGTCTGGGAAAAACTGCGAACCGAATGACGCCTTTCTACTAATTCCTTGAAATTCATTGTACTCTCCTTCTTTTTCAACAATCCGCGCTTTCGGGAACGGCTCCGGGATCCTGAAGCAGCCCTGCAGCCAGACGCTGGCGTACGGCCTCATAAAGCAGCAATGCTGTCGCGGTGGCGACATTGAGCGAATCCGCTTCACCCAACATAGGCAGGCGCAGTTTCTGATCCGCGGCCTCCAGCCAGCAGTCAGACAAGCCGAACTGTTCAGCACCAACTACGATGGCCACCGGGACTGTCATATCAATTTGCGTATACAACTTGTCAGCATGAGGAGAAGCGGCATAAATCCGCACTCCGGACTGTTTCAGCCAAGCGATCGTCGAAGCGCTATCGGCCTCGGCAATCGGCAGGGTAAACAGGTTGCCGGTACTGGCTCGCACGACATTCGGATTATAAAGATCCGTGCGGGAATCGCAGAGAATCAAAGCATCCACCTGCACAGCATCTGCAGAGCGCATAATCGTGCCCAGATTGCCAGGTTTTTCAATCTGTTCGGTGACCAGAAAAAAGCCAGACCCCTGCGGGATGGGCAGATCCCGCAAGCCGCGATGGCGTTGTGACCCGATCCCCAACAGCCCTTCCGGACGATCCCGATAGGCCATCTTGCAGAAGGCGGCGGCTGACACCTGAAAAATCGTTGCGCCCTGCTGTTGCAGGCGCCGCAAGAGCTCTTCTTCGTTTTCACCCTGAAAGAGTTCCGGGCAGACATACACTTCCTGAACTGGATACGCGCCTGCCAAAGCCCGCAGCAAAGCTCGATACCCCTCAATCAGAACAACCTGATCGCGATCGCGATCCGGACGATCGCGCCATTTAACGATCTGCTTGATTCGGGGATTCTGCAAACTGCTGATGATTTCTGCTGGGGGCTGAGGCATCGAAGGTTTTTCTCCTGTCACGGAATTGAATCTCGGGCGTATTGCATTAAGTTACTTGAAATTTCATTTCCCGCAAGACCGGAACTGCTGTTTCTTTGGAGAAAACATGCTTTTAAGCCGACTCAAAACTGCTGTCCCCTTAATCTTTCTGCTTTTTCTGGTCTTCTATCTGCCCAGTACCCCCGGACGAATCGTATTCACAACGCTCGCCGCCGCCATCTTTTTCCTGGCACTAAGTGAAATGATCCGCCTCTCGGATTTTATCCATCCCAAGCCCTTTGGCTTTGCCCTCTATCTGCTCGGAAGCGCTCTCTTCATCCTCGCGGCATTGAACCCTTCCAGCATGATCACCTTGTGCCTGCAGTGGAGTGGTGAAATTTTTGCCGGAATCCTATTCCTGCTGATCGTATTCTGCATCAGCTTTCATTTCAGCCCAACCCGGGAAACCCTCCGCGAAAGCCGAGCCGCCTTGGCTGCCGCTTTTTACATCTGTTGGCCCCTTTGCTTCCTGGCAAAAATCTATTTTATGCCCGGGCATGGGGCTTTGCTGCTGGCCTACTTGATTGTGGTGACCAAAATGGCGGATGTCGGAGCGTATTTTGTCGGCATGTCCACGGCAAAACTGCCTGGTGGAAATCATAAACTAGCCAAAATTATCAGCCCGAAAAAAAGCTGGGAAGGGCTGTTTGGCGGAATCGTTTTTTCCTTGGGGGCTTCTCTGATTTTCTTCTATTTCGCACAAGCGCAGCTGCAGTTCGGAGATTTTGGAAATCTGGCAAAAATTGTCATTCATCTGAAATGGTTCGACGCCATCCTTCTCGGCATCGCAGCCCCCCTGATTGGGCTGCTGGGCGATCTGGCGGAATCAGCCATCAAAAGAGCCGTCGATGCCAAAGATTCCGGTCAATTGCCCGGCCTTGGCGGAATCCTCGATATGCTCGATAGCCTGATTCCGATGGCACCCCTCTTCTACGCTTGGCTGATCCTCAAAAATGCCATGGCCATCGCCGCATCCTAATTCTTTCATTTTTTTTTGTTCCATTCATTGCTATCAGGATTCTGGAAACTATATTTCTATTGGTCTTTGTCCGATCCGTTGTTAAGTAAAAAAAAAAGGGAGATGCACCATGACAGAAAATTCTCAGGAAAACACTGCCCCGCAGGAAAACACTGCCCCGCAGGAAAACAAGGCTCCTCAAGAAGCCGCTCCCGTAGCTGCAGCTGCAGTTGCAACAAGTTCATCGGATCAGAATGAACGCACCCTCGCACTGGTCTGCCACTTGTCCCTGTTCGCTAGTTTTATCATCCCCTTCTCCTCAATCATCATTCCTCTCATAATCTGGCTGATGAAACGGGAAACCTCACCATTCATCGACAAAGTCGGAAAAGAAGTCCTGAATTTTCAAATCTCATTATGCATCTATTTCATTGCTTGCACCATCCTGATGGTGATCGTCATTGGAATCTTGCTGGCAGTGGCACTCGCCATCGCTGCCATTATTCTGGCCATCATGGGCACTGTAGCAGCTTCCAAGGGAGAATCCTATCGCTACCCCTACATCCTCCGACTGATCAAATAAACCACACTGGCTTACCTTGGAGAGAAGGAGTGTCGGTATGCAACTTTTCTCCAAGTTTCACAGCCCAGCGAATTGAAAAACAGCAAGTTGGAGTTATCTTAATTAAATCGACTTTTCAACAACTTCAGGAGAGGTGACAGAGTGGTCGATTGTGCAGCACTGGAAATGCTGTGTACTCACAAGGTACCCAGGGTTCGAATCCCTGCCTCTCCGCCATTTTAAG
>JBAXYW010000341.1:0-4747 GCA_041670605.1 Lentisphaeria bacterium | reverse complement strand
TGCAAGTATTGACCAGAATGAGATTGGCCTGTTCGGGATCCGTTGTCAGTAGAATGCCATTGGCGGCCAGAGAACCGCACATGACCTCCGCATCCACTAGATTTTTCGCGCAACCGAGGGTGACAATCTGTACAATAATTGGAGAAGAAATGGCCACATTCAATCCTGTTTCCATGGAAAATCTTAAAAAGCAGTCACAGACCCATGGCTCGCCTGCGAATCGCTTTGGCAAAACTATAAAGTAATACTCCGGGATGCGTAAATCAACCCATAAAACACAGACCTGAAGCAGCTCGGGTATTGCCTCAAAATACTATGGCCGTATAAGGCAAGAAAAAATTTTCGGGAAGGGGAACGGGGAAGGATCCGGAGCTGGAAGCTCCGGCTACATTCAGGGAAAAAATTTTCGGGAAGGGGGCTGAAGCAACGCAGCTTGTACTGCAAAAGCCGGATATCCCTAAATAACAGGCATGAGTTTTTACAAAATTTCTCCTAAAAGTAAGGAAACCAGTGAACAATAATTTAAAAAGTTTTTGTTTTTTTCAGCAAAACGCAGAAGCATGGTTACATTATTTTTTAGTTTTGTCTAATTTTGTTAAACGAAGCGAATCAAGGCATTTTCCATTTACAGACAAAAAAACACCGAATCGTGGTATCCGAAAAGACTGCTGCCAGGCCTCCAACGGCAGCAAATGAGGTTCGAATGAATTTTCCGAAACACGTCTGTGACTGGGAAACGTTCTGGTCATGCAAGGTGGCCTCGCCGCCTGGTCTTATCTCCGAGTGAAATAAAATACCAGTGGGCATTCTGGAAAAGTTTTTGATTCATGGGAGATTACTATGCGAGTCGCAGTTTTAGGCGCCAGTGCAAAAGTCGAGCGTTACAGTCATTTGGCTCTGCTGAAATTGCGGGAAGCCGGACATGAGGTTTTTCCAATTCATCCGACGCTGGCGGAAATTGCCGGCATCCCGGTTTTTTCTGATTTGTCGTCATTGCCAAAAGACATTGACACCGTCACCGTATATTTATCTGCAGCAAATTCGGCGCCTTTGGCAAACATGCTCTGTCAACTACACCCACGCCGGGTAATTTTCAATCCCGGTGCTGAAAATTCCGAACTCGCGGAACAATTGCAGGCTGCCGGCATTGTTGTTAAACAGGCCTGTACCCTGGTTCTGCTAAAAACAAAGCAATTCTGAGTCCGTCGCGTTTGACGGTCATAAATTCCAAACAGAGTCCTTTCAGAGCGGGACGGAATCCGACTTTGCAGATGGCAAGTCGCGATGTCCCGAAAATACTTCATAACCAAGAACATTAAGGAGAAAATTTTATGGCAACTCTAAGTGAAACTGTTTTACAGGCTTGGGAAGACCGGGATGGCCCGGTGATTCTGGCAACCGTCAGCCCAAATGGCATTCCGAATATTATTTATGTCACTTGTGTAAACCACTTTGATAATACACGCCTTGTAGTCGCGGATAATTATTTTCAGAAAACCAAAGCCAACGCACTGGGTACCAACAAAAACGGGGCTCTGCTTTTCCGAGACAAAGCCGGCGGCGCCTATCAGGTCAAGGGAAAACTGGAATATCTTCAGGAGGGCGAAATCTTCCAGCACATGAAAAGTTGGAACCCGCCAAAACATCCCGGACATGCCGCCCTAGTCCTCAACGTGGAAACAGTCTTCAGCGGCGCACAACAAATCTGCTGAAAATAGTACCAGGCGGAAACCGAACAAGGGAGCCTTACCCGGCAAAATTCTGCTGGCTTTTCTACAGCTTTACAGCATCCTTGTCCCAATCGGACGAAAATCTGCCATTGCAAAAAAAACCGGATTGCAGGAACTTATCGCTGCAATCCGGTCATTCGTTTAAGACTATCGTCCGACGTTTTTTCAGAACAATTTCGGCAGTGGATTCTGGCGGTGACATTCCTCCATGACGGCAATCTGCTGGCAAACCTGTTCTGGTGGCACTACCAGAGCGGCTCCCGTAGTCAGCACATCATACAAATTATTGTAAAACCGTCCTGACATGGAATTAAACAAATCCTTTTCCGCTTCTGGCACATCCCAGGAAGCTTCCTGGAAAACCAGACTGTCCTTACAGTAGGACGGCCCCGGCAAAGGCTCTTTTTTAAGTTCTATAGCCGGCGCTTCGGAGGGAACATAATACTTCCAATCAAGGTGATTCATCGTTCCGGCCAAACTGCCGTAAGTGCCATATACTTGATACGTATAGGGATTGTAATGGCTGTTGTTGCAAATCTCCAGATCAACCACTGGACGTCCGGGGTAGGAAAGGATAATTTTGCAGAAATCTTCGGCATCGCCGAGCGCATTCACCACATCCATTTTGCACCACACATTGGGCATGATATCACGTCCGATCAGCCCCAGCACCTGATCCATTGGATGCGGCCCGGTGTTGTAAAGATTCCCGGCATTGAAAGATTGCAGCGTCTGCCAGTCATAACGCCGGCTGAAACCATTGAAAGCGACCTTAATCATCCGAATCTGCCCCAAAACACCGGAGGTGATGACGTCGCAAACTTGACGGTAATAGGGAGCAAACCGGGATTGTTGAAAAATCGCCAGGATTTTCCCGGTTCGTTTGGAAGTGGCAATGAGTTCATGCACTTGCTCGGCGGTTTTGGCTAATGGTTTTTCGCAGAGAACGTGGTGACCGGCTTCCATGATCTCTTTGCTGATCGGAGCATGCATGTGACTGAAAGAAGAATTGATGACGAAATCCAGATTCAATTCCTTCTTCTGAAGCATTTCCCGATAATCTTGAAAAACCGGGCAACCATATTCTAGTGCAGCGCGGTCACAACGATCTTGCAGAAAATCCGCGACCGCCGCGATTTCAAATTTCTCCGGCACCTGTTTCAGAAATTCGGTATGAATATCCCGTCCGCTGCGCCCCTGTCCAATTACACCTACCCGTAAACGTTTCATGAATCCATTGCTCCTTTTTTTGTTTAATCGGCAAAATTATCGAAATAACCTTGTATTAATACGACTGGAGTCCCTTTGTCCCCGGAACCACTGGTCAAATCACAAAGGCTGCCCAACAAGTCCGTCAGCTGTCGCGGAGTGGTACCCAGAGAAATCTGCTGACCCAGCAAACTGCCATTTTTAGTACGGATTTTGGCCAGAATATCTTGTTTAACGCCTTCCTCATCCAGGCCATTGCGTTCCCCTTCATCGGCCAGAAATTTCAATTTCAGCTCTGCGGGAGTCCCAGCCAGACCACTGGTGAACCCAGGAGAAACCACCGGATCGGCCAATTCCCAGATTTTCCCAACCGGATCTTTAAACGCGCCATCGCCATAGACCATAACCTCAAGATGCCGACCGGTAAGCTCTTTCAGACGATGCTGAATGGTTTCAACAAGTTTCTGGCAATCCCGTGGGAACAGTTTCACTGTATCCTGGCCGGAAAGATTGGAGCCCAGTAAGCCGTATTGCTCATTATAGCCACCGCCCTGGTGACTTGGCACAGTGCAAAGATCATCAAGCCCATACACGACCTGCGCGCCTGCTTTCAACAACAGCTTCTTGCTTCGAGCACGAGTGTGAATATCTGCTGTCAAAACCTGTTTAGTAAACTGAAGAATAGCGCGCGGGTCATTCCCAAAATGAAGTACAACTTTATCCGGCCCGATGATTTCTTTATACAGTTCAATATAATCAATTCCGGTAAAAGGATGCACGGTATTGGCACCGAAAAGTTTCCGGTAGGATGCTTCATCCAACACCGTATGCTGAGTCTCAATATCTAAATTTTCCAACAACTCCGGATTCATCAAATGGTTGCCAACTTCATCGGCCGGATAACTTAACAGCAGATGAACCTTGCGTGCCCCCTGAGCAATCCCCTTCAACAAAACCGAAAAACGGTTGCGCGACAAAATCGGAAAAACCACGCCAAGCTCACCCCCTGGAAATTTACGATGAACTTCTGTAGCAATATCCTCTACACTGACATAATTTCCTTGGGTGCGCGCCAATACGGATTCGGTAATACCAACCACGTCATGATCACGCAAAGAAAAGTTTTCCTGAGCCGAAGCTTCCAGCACTGCCTTGATTACCTGTTCGGACAAATCATTCCCCTGCCGGAAAATCGGGCAGCGGATGCCCCGCACCACCGTGCCTACTGTTCGCATTGATATCCCTTGATCTAAAATCATGACAAAAAAAAACGAGCGGCCTCAGTCAGCCCGAGATGGTTTTTCGCAGCGACGAGACCCCTTGGCAAAAAAAAGCAAAACAAAAACTTAATATAGCCATCTTACTTTCAATTGCAAAAGAAAAATCAAAGCCAAGCGACTCGTTTTCCAGTTCGTTTTCGGATTCGCAGAGTAATCGCTCAGCAAGCCCCCTAGGGTTTACCGGGAATACCCCCGGGTTGCGTAGCACTCCGCACTTCCCCGTTTCCGTTCCCAGAATGTGCCCGGAGCTTCCAGCTCCGGATCCGTCCCCGTTTCCGTTCCCAGAATGTGCCCGGAGCTTCCAGCTCCGGATTTGTTTCCGTTTTCGTTCCCAGAATGTGCCCGGAGCTTCCAGCTCCGGATTTGTTTCCGTTTTCGTTCCCAGAATGTACCCGGAGCTTCCAGCTCCGGATTTGTTTCCGTTTTCGTTCCCAGAATGTGCCCGGAGCTTCCAGCTCCGGATTTGTTTCCGTTTTCGTTCCCAGAATGTGCCCGGAGCTTCCAGCTCCGGATTCGTCCCCGTTTCCG
>JBAXYW010000340.1:0-4751 GCA_041670605.1 Lentisphaeria bacterium | reverse complement strand
TATCCAGAAGCCTCCAAACTGGAAGCTGAAAGCCACCCCGGACTTTATGAACGCCGAAATGGGGAACTGGATTTGACTACCATCAGAGGCAATGGCTTCGGCTATAATTTGCCGTCGTTGGAGGAAGGCTGAGCTGATATTGCTTTCTCGCCAATTCCATGCTCCGGAAAAAGCCCAAGATTGCCTTGCCCCAGTTATTGTTTCGCTTCCATTAATTGCAGGGAAGTAATATTAATTTTATGCAGGTAATCACGTTCCCGATTTTGCCGTTTTCTGACTAGGCGGAATTGTAGGTTCAGCTTTGATAGATTGGAAAGTTCATCTGGGAGTACAAATTCGAAGGATAATAACTTCATGTTTTCTGGAGACAAAGTCTGGGAATGTAGCAGTATGCCTTCATGGAATAATTCCAGAGTCATGCTGTTTTGCAGCATAATTTTCATCTTGAACTGCAATGCCAAAGGGGTGTTGCTCTGCGGCAGATAAATACCCATAATTTCGTTTTCAATTAAGCACAAGTAGTGCCGTGTTGGAACGGATTGTTCCGGCAACTCTAATTGAGGGTAGGGCTGCATGGCATCAAACACGATTTTTTCATTGATCCGCAGAGGACGTGGAGTCAAGCCAGGGTAGTTTTTGCTGAAGCTTGGCATTCCATTCCGAAGGAGCAGAAATTCCGGAAAATATGAGGATTCCAGGTATTCTTCTTCATGCATATCATTCTTTTTGATTTTTTTTCTCTGACAAATCATGTAGTCGCCATCCGGGATGCCTGTCAGGCTTAACTGATAAAAGGTCGGGAGGCATTCGTCAGGATTTGGCGTGCTGTGTTCGCTTTCCCATCGTTCGCCAGAGTGCAAGTCCTTTGCCAGGAAAAAAACCGTGTATGGTAGCGGTAGATTTTTATTGACTAGAATATGCATTTGATTTTTTACGCTTGAGAATGGCATTTCGTTGAGGGTCAGATTTTGTGGATCGAGGTCCAAACGTTCAAAATTTTTCTTCCAGTTACCGATTGGGAAATAGGACGGTAGATTGGAATCTCTTGTTTCTCCAGTACTCGGAACCGGCGCATGACTGAATATCGACATCTCAGATGGGCGGAGTTTTTTTTCAGCCAGGACGGTCAGTGGCAGATCAGAAATCTGGCAGGGAAGGGAGTTAAACTGCATTTGCTCATGTGTTTCCCCCGGCCTTTTGATCAGGGAGACCGTTTCAGGGGTATATTGTTCACTGTGATCCCCACTGACAACAAGCAGGGTTTGATCATAAATGTTAAGTTCTTTTAATTTCTCAATCAGCAGTTCGAGATTTCTGAGGGAGCCTCGTAATTGCCGGATGTAGTCGGTGTTGAAGTTATACTCCAGATTTTCGTTCACCCGGATGAACGCATGGGCTCCTTGCAGATGCAGATATTTGAGCCCTTTACTGAAACTGCCTGTCTTGGCTGTGTTTTTTAGTTTATTGTAAAAGATGCGGTCATAGGGCATGTTTTTGTCATCCGGATCCGTTCCCTGAGCCTTTACAAAGGGATCGGTCAGTTGCAAATAAGAATTGCCTAACAGGGGTTTAAGGAATCCAGGAAGGAGCCGAAAAAAGACGCCGTCGAGCAAAAGATGCGCGGATTGCTGGTGCTCATCACGGTGGGCAACATTGTCGAGTAATGTGGGGCAGTAACTGATGGTTTGTAGAATGAAGGGGTAGGCATCCGTATGAAAACCGAGTTTTTTAAAGTTCAGGAAAAGGGAGTTTTCGGAGTTACTGGCTTGCTTCAGGTATTTTGCATGTTGAGTTGGCTCAGCCAGCCGATAATCGCCTTCAAAATTGACGCCGGTGAGCATAGCCGGCACAGCATAAGAAGTGCTGGGTAATGGGCTGATGATCCGGTCAAAGCAGGTGAAGTCCTTAAAACTCTGTTGCACTTCAGGGTACTGTTTCCAGACTTCCCGAAAAATATGTTCTCCCATCGCATCCACTACCAGTATGATGATATTTTCTTCGCTGGCAAAGGTGAATTTATTTTCTTCGCAGATCTGATAATCATAAAAATCATAGTTTGGTTTTGAATAGGTTGCCAGTTTGAATGCCGCAGGCAGGATTTGGGGTGCCAGAATGATGATTGCCAGTTGCCAGTGATGCTGATAGCACCATTTTCTTTTCCAGAAAAACAAGACCGATGGGATCAGCAGAAGGAAGGCATGGACGAACATAAAAAACAGGAGAAAAGAGTTGATGTCGTAGGGAATGGGATTGACATCAGGGAAGAATTTCGAAAAAAAAGCATATTGCAGCCAGAGGGTGCAACCGGTTGCCAAAACCAGGGCATTGAGTTTGTCAAGATGTTTCCAATTTCGAAGCTGCATCAACAGTCCCCATACGATCAAGATCATGATGCAGGATACCATGCCGCAGGCCAGCAGCAGGGACGAGAGACTGAAGGTAAATTCAGCCTCATTGCTGCAGTATAACAAAATGCTTGGCACGACAAGGGGTGCGATGGCAACTGCAGCCGTACTGAAAGCCGCAGTTGCCTGCGTTCTGATGTTTGTTTGAAGATGTTGTTTCATGTTGTTCAGTACATCAGGGATGAAAACCAGGGGAGGGTTCAAAGACGATGTTGCAATTTGATTAGAACTCTTTCAGAGTCTGCGATCGGCAGACTTTCACAGAGGTGGTAGTATTGCCGGCAAGTTGCCAGCAAAGCCGGTAGATTCCAATCTGAGCAGATGTCCGGACGTGAACGCAGCAACCGCTGTACCTGTGAATCCTGTTTTGGGACAAATTCCAGCAAAGCATTTGGCGCCGTTCGGGCAAAAAGCTCGAGGCAATGCTGCAGCGTCCAATTGCTTCCGATATGTAGATGATGCAGTAAGGCCAGGCCGAGAGCCAGGTCCGCTTTAGCTCTGGGGAAAAAAGGTTCCCGTTCGGCATTGAATAAGCCCAGCCCTGGAGACGGGTTGTTCAAGTCCTGCAGAACGGGATACACTTGCGGATAGTGTTTACTGGCTTGCTGATAAAGAAATTCCACGGCCTTCGGATCGCCATCAGCAGCGATAACCAGCTTGCAATGTTCTGCGGCCAGAAAGGAAAACACTCCTGTATTAGCACCGAAATCGACTGTTCGTTCCGGCTGGACTTGGCAAACAAATTGCTGCACCAGGTCTTTCTTGTGCGAAAAGGCTTTTTCGGAGTAGTTCGTATCCTGATAATAGTTTCCCCATTCGGTCTGTTCCTGCGGTGCTTTCATTCTGGTCAGGTATTCGAGCAGACTTTGCAGCATATCCTGCAGTCTTGAACGTGGCATTTGTGGTTGTTTGCCTTGAATTGAACGGCGGGAATTAGAACATTTTTGCTGAAAAATGGCATGTACATGAATATGCAACAACGGGCAGAGTTTGAACCAGGTCTTCAGGGGTAAATTTCTGGAGAGAAAATCGAGTGGTATGCCCTCGAGATGATTGCGCAGGAATTCCAGATGCCGGACATCCTGATATTTCATCAGCAGCAGAGGTCCCAGAAAATGCTTGACAAACTGTAGATATGCTTGCCAAGGTTGCCCTTCATGGTAAATGGTAAAGGATCCATGATCGAGAAAAACAGGTTTCCCCCTCTGCCAGGCGACGTTAAAAGCGCTGGCGTCTTTGAGGATCATTCCTTTCTGAAGAGCCGAGAGGGTAATCTGTATTGTCAAAATAGCGGCATCGCGCAGCTGTCCGAAACACCATTCATAGGGATAACTGATAAAAGGCAGTTCATCGAGTTCAAGGAATAAGTCTCCGTTACAACGTCGATCTTCCGTGAATTTTATCAGAGACTTTTGTTCCTGAAGTTGTTCAGCTAGTCCGGAATGAGTGAAGCACAGATAGTCTGCCAGTCCCGTCGAGCTTACACTTCGATACAGTCTGCCCTGTTGACGAAAAACCCGTCCTGATGGATCACGGAAGGATGCCGCCAAAATCTCTTCAGGCCAGTTGGTCATTTTCAGAGTCCGTTTTTTGGGGGGCGTTTTAACTGCTTTACACACCAATTTTTAAGTTGTCGTGAAAAGACAGTGATTGTGAATAAACCAGTGAGGCTGGCCTGCAGAAGCATGCTGCCGGATCCAAAATCAATGTAGGCGAGAGCAATCAAACTGAGATTCATAATGAATACTCCTTTTCCAGTTACTCCAATGATTCAAAACCGTCAAATTTCGCAAAGACATGTCAAGAGTCAACGCCGATGGGACGGGAAAATGTTCTGCCCGAGAAGGATGCTTTTCAAACAGAACAGCAACTATACATAAAACGTTTGATATTCTTTAAAATTATATTTTTGTCAAAAAAAACTATGTTGTAGCGATGACAAAAGAAGTGGTTAGTGAAAAACAATAAGGATACTTTTAAAAACCGATGTTCAGATTTCCTTGTACCGGGGATCCTTGTCACTGTACCAAGTTGTGACGTTTTAAACATTTCTTGCCCTTAAAATCTAGGCTCATCTGTTTTTTTAGTGGGTTGAAATTTTGCCAAAATATGCTGTTGATTGTCAATGGGTGCAATTCCCAAAGGTTGGTCATTGCACTCGTATCTTAGCGGGCGTTTTTTGTGCTTCAGATACACAGCTGTCTTAATGGTGAAAGTATCTTAAGGGGGCATCTTTGCGCTGTAGGCGCTAAACTATGCCCTGGGTTGTCGAATCCACGATCCCCAAGCCCTGAAAGGGCGACCTAAACGATGCCACAATCTCTCGCCAACAATCTGATTCACCTC
>JBAXYW010000339.1:0-4764 GCA_041670605.1 Lentisphaeria bacterium | reverse complement strand
GGACATCCGGGAATGCGTGCAGGATGACTGGCAGGAACTCAAGGATGTCTCCGCAGGTGAAGTTCATCCGCTGCTGTCCTTTGCCAGCATTCATGGATGGACAAAGCCAACACCGGGATTTGAACTGGCTGGCGAACAGGATGAAGTGCTCGCCTGTGCTGAACTCGCCTGGGAAGACAAACGACTGGCAATCCTGTTGTCCGCGGATGACAAAGAGAAATTTGAAACACGTGGTTGGAATACCTATATCGCCGGAGATTCCTGTGATTTGGATGAAATCAATGCGCTGTACCAGCAGGAGAAACCATGATGAATAACCGGACAGAAAACAGGATCTCAATCTCCGCAGAATTTTTGAAGGCATTTGCCGAAATTCCGCCTTCTCAGCAGAAAAAAGTGCGCGAGTTTGTTCAGCAATTTCAAAACAATCCGGATTTGCCGGGTGGCTGCCATTACGAACAGCTGCAAAAGGCTTGCGACCCGGCTCTGCGGAGCATCCGGATTGATCAGAATTACCGGGCCATTGTTGCCAAACCTGCAGGCAATGTCTTTATACTCCTTTGGGTAGACACGCACGATAGCGCATATCACTGGGCCGAACGAAAAAAGCTGCGCATTCATCCCAACACTGGCGGCATTCAACTCATTCAAATCCAGCAACCGCAGGAAGCTGAAAAAAAACAAAAACCGGTTTTTCACAGTCTTTTCGAGGCCTTTTCCGATCCGCAGCTACTCTCCCTTGGAATCCCGGAAGAAATGCTGTCGCAGACTCGTACCATACAGACCGAAGACGAATTGTTTTTGCAGGAACTGAATTTCCCCCAGGAGGCCTACAACAGCCTGTTTCTTCTGGCTTGCGGGGAAACCTATGAAAGTGTCAGCCGTGAATACAACCGTGTAATCGAGGCTACGGTCGATACCACAGATTTCTGGAGTGCTCTTGACAATAACGATACTCAGAGCCGTTTCACGGTGGTTGCCAACAGCATTGAACTTGAGTCCCTGTTGAATGCACCCCTTGAACAATGGCGAGTTTTCCTGCACCCGTTGCAGCGCAAGATGGTCGAAATGGATGCATCCGGGCCGGCCAGGATCCTTGGCGGAGCCGGAACCGGCAAAACGGTCGTTGCCATACATCGGGCAAAGTATTTGCTGCAAAATGTCTTTCCTGATAAAAATGACCGCATCCTTTTTACCACCTTCAGCAAAAGTCTGGCAGCAGATATCTTTGCCAGCCTCCAACAGATTTGCCCGCCGGAACTGTTGCGGCAAATTGAGGTTATCAACCTGGACGCCTGGACAAAAAACTATCTGGATGCAAAGAATTTCCGTTGCCAGGTGATTGATTATGATGAAAAGCGAAAAAACGAGCTTTGGGAACGTGCCTTAACCTTGAAGCCGGCAAGCTGTTCCCTGTCCGATCAATTTTTCAAGGACGAATGGGAGCAGATCATTCAACCCCAGTCAATTTTCACTGTGGATGATTATTTCAAAGCATCCAGAACCGGGCGGGGACGGCGGCTAAACCGGCTCGAGCGGAAAGCTCTCTGGCCAGTCTGGGAAGAATACCGGGCTCTGCTGAACGAGGAAAACTGGCGGGAAATCCAGGATTTGTACCGCGACGCAACTGTCCTGATGAACAAAAATAACGATACCCGTTACCGGGCGGTAATTGTCGACGAAGGGCAGGATTTCTCCCTTCAGGCATATACCATGATCCGAGCCATGCTCCCAGCCGCCCGCAACGATATCTTTATCGTCGGAGATGCACACCAGCGGATTTACGGAAGAAAAACTGCACTCAGTAAAAGTGGCATTCAAATCACCGGACGAAGCCGGAAACTGAAAGTCAATTATCGCACAACCGAGCAAACCTACCGCTTCGCATCCTCCATTCTTACCGGACTTTCCTTTGATGACCTCGATGGCCAGGAAGATGCCCTCGGAAAATGCCAGTCCGTAACCAGTGGGCCGGTGCCGGATTTAAAACTCTTCACCAATTTTGACGAGGAGCGAAAACAAATTATCGCTCTGCTTGAAAAATTGCAGAATAAAGGCATTGCTCCGGCCTCTGTCTGTATCGCCTGCCGAACTAATGATTTAGTCAATCGGTATTCCGTGTTTTTTGAGGAGAACACTATTCCCTGCTGCAAAATCACTTCGAGCACGGTTCCGGACAGTCGCAAGAAGGGAGTCAGACTTGCAACCATGCACCGCGTCAAGGGAATTGAATTCGATTATATGATTCTGGTCTCTGTCTGCGACGGAATCATGCCACCTTCTGCAATGCTGGCCGCACAGGAAAACGAAACGGACCGGCAGGCTGTCCTGCAACGGGAACGCTCCCTCCTTTATGTCGCCTTGACCCGTGCCAGAAAAGCCGTCTTTATCACCGCGTATGGAAAATTATCTGCCCTGCTGGAAAAACCTGTTCTCTGAAAAATTATTATGCAGCGTTCCTTCAGAACGCAAAAACAACTGCATCGTCACCCAGGGCGTTGCCCTGGGCTGATATGCAACGCCCCTTTGGGGCTGATAATGGCAAATACCACTATTGACTGAATTTGTGTTTTATTACTCGTCCAATCCAAAAATTCATCTGCTGGCCAAGTTCCCATTTATGAGAAAGATAGAAACGATTTTGGCAAGAATTTTCATCGGGCAGAATCATCTACAAACGGTGAATTTAGCACTGATTAAGCCTGCTTCCAGCCTGAATTCCGGTATTCAGACACAGGTTGTCTTCCGGCACAGTAAACGAAACTTCAACAGGTAGATGACATTTCATGTCGCATCTGCCAAAAACATAGCTTTTGCAAAAAAAATCAACGATTATTCTTGACGGCCTACAAAACAATCCTTAAAATCTGCGTAATCTGCGGACAATACAATCTTTAATACCTTTTTGAACGGGTTCTACTATAGGGCGGGTCGGAACGGTCGAGTTCCGAATCTACAACGGCGTAAGCCACGTTGCCTTATGCCCTGAATACTTTTTTCAACTGGATGAAGAGCGACAAAATGAAAATAGACCTCTGATTCTTTTGGACTGCAAAACATAAGAAATGTAAAGAAAGGACTTGACAAGTGATGAAAAAAAAGTAAGGTAAAAAGGTGGCTCCGTATGAAGCGTCCCGTGGCAGTGCACGAAGCCGGGCGATAACGCTTCGCAAAAAAATGCCACGCCGAAGCGCACGAAGCCAGGCGGAAATGAAGGGGCTTTTGCAAAGTGCTATGCAATCGCCAAGATGATAAACATCTTCTCTTCGTCTTTTTTCTTGTCTTCTACATTTTCCGTGTATTCAGTGGTTAAAAATAGCGCTTAACTTTTCCGACAAAATCTATCTTGCAGCAATACGGACTGTAAAAATCCATTGGGGAAACTAACCATGACCAAACTTAAAGACAAAGTTTTTTCTTGGGGCTATGTTCTTGACCAGACACCGACTGCTGCACCTTTTGTTTTTGGTAAAAGCCAATGCAGCTTGGAAACCGCATCAGCTTATTTAGGTGTCAAAAAAACATTTTATAACAACTCTATGTTCAGCGTTGAATATATTCAGAAGCATTTTCCCAAATGGGAACCGGAATGTATCGACAACTGTATCCGCAACCGTCTCTCCGACTTACAACTACAACGTTTATCTGCTCTTGATGAAATTTTTTGCACCTTGGAACATGGCCGTTATCTTGATTCGGCTCGGCAAATAGCCCAATTATCATTACGATATCCAAATATCAAAGGTATTCATATTGATGACTTCAACCAAAGTTCTACTTCGGAAACCTATCAGTCCCCCGTAGCGATGAAACAACTTCGTGACACTGTAAAGAGCATCAATCCCAAACTGCAGATTGCGGTAGTAACCTATTCTCATCTTCCCATTGAGGTGCAAGTCACGCCCTTTGTAGAATATGTGGACATTTTCTCCCGCTGGTGCTGGGTACCTTCACCGGATTACTGGGATCAGCACGCCAGAGATATTGAAAAAGTCCGAGCGGTTATCGGTCGGGAGAAAAAAATCATTCAAGGTATTTACATCCATGATTTCGGCACCAGCATGTTCTGTCAGTATCCGGTGCCAATGGAAATCTTCAAGAAAAGCCTGATTGCCTGCTGCGAAAACACTTGTAATGGCATTCTCGACGGCTTTATTATTCCCCAGTCCGGCTGGTTCGCCACCCCAAGCCATTATGAACATATCAGCTGGATGAAAAATTACTTGGACTGGTGCGACAATACTACAACTTTCCGCTGACGGACACCTGGACACCCGAAGCCCTCTTTGCTTGCTGTGTAACTCGGCAAAAAATTGGCAAACAATTCCCGGGAGATTAGCTCGCCTTTCAGGGCTTGGAATTGTTTGACTTCGGAACCCCCGGGCGTTGCCCAGGGCTCGCATTGAGACCGCTCTCCTAGGGCGGGCAAGTAGACGGAGAAGCGCTTGCGCGAGGAATAAAGATTTGTGTACGGATAGAGTGGGCTGACATTGAGCCATTATTGACTTGGATTGCAGCCAAGACTCAGGCTATTAGCATTCATATCATTGCCGCCACTCAGCACCCTGACGAAAAGGTGATTTCGGGAATAATCAAAGCCAGCTTCCCCATCAGGGGGCCTTTCAAAATCGTGGGGGAAACTTGTTCCAAAATCATTCTTAATGCAGCTGGAGCGGAAGATTTTCTGGAGAATATCGACATGTTGCTGGATGACGGGAAAGGAAATATACAACGCCTCCAGGGTGGATGTCTTGAATATGAGGG
>JBAXYW010000338.1:0-4773 GCA_041670605.1 Lentisphaeria bacterium | reverse complement strand
ACAACGCGCCCGCTTTGATTCACAGAAAATCGGCTGCAGCGATAGCGACGGCGAAATCGACCGCATCGATGAAGATTTTCTGACCGCACTGGAATATGGCATGCCCCCCGCTGGCGGCATGGGGCTGGGAATTGACCGGCTAGTCATGTTGCTGAGCGGAGCAGAATCCATCCGGGACGTCATCCTTTTTCCCCAGATGAGAGCGCAAAAATAATCCCTGTCAAAAGCTGGAATCAAAAATGCCAAAATTAATCATTCAGGAAGGCTATCGTGCCGCCGGTGAGTTTGTCATCCCGGAGGGAGAATCCATCATCGGGCGTAATCCCGACAATGCACTTTGTTTGGATCGCGATGAGGGGGTGTCCCGACGGCATTGCCGACTCTTCCTGCAGAATACAGTTGTTACTCTGGAAGACCTCTCCAGTCGTAATGGGACTTTTGTCAATTCCATTCCAGTACAAGTTCCGATTGAATTAAAGCATCAGGACACGATTCAGATCGGTAATGTCCTACTGATTTTCAGCGCAGCAGAACAGAATGTTGATGAAATGACCGGCATGTTTTCAGAGGGAAAGAAAAACACCAGTCAACTGGAATTCGTCTGTAAAGTCATTGACAAGCTAAAAAGCAATGTCGGCAAAGTCGTCCAAGGCAAAGACGAAGTGATCGAGCGGGTACTGGTTGCTCTGCTCAGTGACGGGCATGTCCTGCTGGAAGACGTTCCCGGCGTTGGCAAAACCAAACTGGCCAGAGCTTTGGCACGTTCGCTGCGCACCGAATTCAAACGCATTCAGTTCACTCCGGACATGCTCCCCAATGACGTTTCCGGCGTCAGTATCTATAATGATGCCATAAAAAGCTTTTCCTTTATCCCAGGTCCCATTTTTGCTAATATTGTTCTGGCCGATGAAATCAACCGGGGAACCCCGCGCGTGCAATCCAGCTTACTGGAATGTATGGCGGAATCGGCGGTGACCGTGGACGGCTTATCGCATGTGTTGCGCAAGCCTTTCTTTGTTATCGCCACTCAGAATCCGATCGATTTCCATGGTACTTATCCTCTTCCGGAAGCCCAGCTTGACCGGTTTATGATGCGCCTTAGCATGGGCTGCCCCAGCTTCGAAATCGAAAAGGAAATTTTGACCAATCAGATGCTGTCCGACCCCTTGAATTCCATTGAACAGGTAGCCGATGGAAATGACATTCTGCATTGTCAGGCTCTGGTACGCAATATCCATGTCTCCGAACAGGTTAAAGATTACATCGTGACCCTGATCAGCGAAACTCGGAGACACCCCGCCTTCAATTACGGCTGCAGCCCCCGGGCTTCTCTGGCCTTGCTGCGCGCCAGCCAGAGCTTGGCCGCCGTCCGTGGACGCGACCACGTCATTCCGCGAGATGTCCGGGATCTGGCAATCCATGTTCTGGCTCACCGACTGCCACTAAAACTGCAAGCCCGCGCCGAATGGCCTTCCTCAAGCCAAGTCATCCAGAGTATCATTACCTCCCTGCCCATGGAAAAATGGGAAAAAAGCAAATCCTGAACCAAGAACCTGCTCCGCTTGCCGGACAAAGCTTCCGGTCTTGCCGACAACTTCACACTGAATTCTGATATGCGCTTACCTCGATACATCTGGCCAACCTGGCGAGGCTGGATCATCGGTTTCAGCAGTCTGCTCTGGCTGCTGATTTCATTGGTGAACCAGACCTTGTTTGCATTTCTGCTGGCCGCTTTTGCCGGAGCACTGACTCTCGTCAGCCTGCTCTCGGCTTTGCTTGTGCTGCGCGGTCTCTCGGTTCGTCGTGGTCCGTCCGGGGATGCTACTGTCGGGCAAATGCTTTCCCTGCCATTGGAAGTGGTGAATGCCAAAAAACGCCGGCGCCAGGATCTGATCATTCAGGAGGAATTGCTGTGTGCGCCGGAAAAAACCACGTTGCATGTATTACCGCCTCTTCCGGGCAAAGGCAAAATTATTCTCGATCGCCGGGTATTGGCCGTACGCCGCGGAGAATTCAAATTGCGGCAAGTGATTTTGCGTAGTGGTGACCCCGCAGGACTCTTTTACCGGGAACGTCGATTTCTGCTACCCGCAAACGTTATTATCTATCCTCCGATCCTGCCGGTACCAGATCTTTTCCTGTATAAATATGAAGCCTCCCCAACCACGACCGGACATCCTATCAGCACCTCCGGAACCAGCCAGGATTTTTATGGTGTTCGGGAATACAATGTCAATGACGGGATGCGCTATATTCACTGGCGCAGCAGCGCCCGCTACGGAAAGCTCATGGTCAAAGAGTTTGAGCGAAATGCTGTGGCCTCCGCTGTCATCCTGGTCGATGCCCAGGAGCATTTTGTCAGCAACACTCTGCTTTCCAACCTGGAATATCAGGTACAGGCTGCCGCCAGTATTTGTGCCCATTGTGCCAGCATGTACTGCTCTCTGGCCTTTGCTGCCGGGGGTAGCAAATTGACCGTCATCCCACCCAACGCAGCCGCCTCTGCCAGATATGATATCCTCTACAGTCTGGCCACCCTGAAACCTGGTAATGTGCCCCTGCTGCCAGCACTCAATGAACTGCTCCCGCTGCTGCCCGGAAATACCGTCGTGTTCTGCTTGAGCCTAAGTGACAGCCCGCCTTTACGCAATGCCCTCGATTCCCTGCTGCTGGCCGGCATGGATGTGCGCTGGTGCTGCGCTCCACGAGACCTGTTCTCTGGTAAACCACGAAAAGCCCGGCAAGACAAACACAAGCAAAGCCTTCCGGCTGGCCTCTTCGTCAAACCCATCCAAGTCACTCCGGAAACCCGCCTGGATCAGGCTTTGAATATGGCTGCCATGCACTGAATATGGCACATGGATAAGCCGATGTACCATATTGAAAACGTTCTGCTGATACGGTTTCCGAAACAATATTATCGTAAATAAGGGTATCGATCATGCTCCATTCATTAGCTTTTGCATCCTTACCAGGCTGTCCTGGAATCACCTTTTCCCCTTTTCTTGTGGGTCAACAGGGGCGTATTGACCCGGCGTCCTGCCATCTGGAAAGTACGGGAAATCAGCAGCATCTTTGCTATCGCTACCCGGGCGGCTTTCAAGACGATTTTTATCTGATCCGTAAAGGAAATGAATACGCCTGTAAACGCTACTTCCAGAATGGAAACTGCGACTTTGACCTGCATGAACTGGGGCTGGAACTGAATGGCATTTCTTTCGCCAAAAACCCCGCAGAGGATTATTTTTACCATAATGAAAATCCCCGCATCTATGAAAAGATGGGCATTCCAGTGGATTATGACCGGGTTGCTTCCGGTGCTGCCACAGACAGCGGCTTCGATGCCCAAGCCGGCAACCGTTGGGCCGATCCCGGAGTGGTAAGCGAGCGTATTGGGCGTTCTCCCTATCAGCCCTTTCCGGCTATCCTGTTGAGTAATTATGCTTCCGCTAATGGGCTGGTGCACGGCACTCTGAGCCAGAAAATATTTTATCACAACTATCTTGCGGAGCATCAAAACGGCAAAATTCGTCTGACCATTTTTTCCGGCTTCAAGGGGATTCTCGCTTTGCACTGCTCACCGCATAAGGTGCTTCTTGATGAATGGTATCTGGGAACAAGCTCGGAGGCTGCAGACTTGGAAAAGATTTTTGCCGGTTATACTGCGGAACTGCGCCGGCATCTGCCGCCTCTCTATGGTGCTACCGCAATCAACCGGACATCCATGGTCTGGGGATCCTGGAACGATGGAATCTTCCGCGAGATTTCCGAGGAGATGATTCTCCGGGAGGCGTGTTATCTGAAAGAGCATTTTCCTATGGTGCAGTGGATTCAGGTCGATGACGGGTATGCCGTGAACGTCCCCCCGGCACATGGGCTGGGCATGCCCTATGAAGGAGAAGCCGGAGTCGATTCTCAGAAATTTCCTGGAGGCTTACGTGCTTATACGGACAAACTGCGTGCCATCGGCATGCGCCCCGCGGTCTGGATCGGCGGCTTTTGCCCCAAACATACACCGATTTTCAAGGAGCATCCGGAATGGTTCATCAATTATGATTACCGGGTAAAGGCCTCCGCTCCCTTGGATGTCAGTCTGCCGGAGGTGCGGAAATATCTCGAAAAAGCTCTCGATGTGTTCTTTCGGAAATATGCTTTTGAAGGTATGAAACATGATTTTTGGAGCTATGCCTTTGAAGACAGCCATGACCTGCTGAAAAACCGGGATGCATCTGGCTACGAATGGCGAACCTGGTGGCTCAAGGAAGTCCGCAAACGCCTCCCGGATGATGCCTATCTGCAGACCGGCTGTGATATCGTCATGGGCAACCCCTTCCTGGCGGAATATTTCACGAATTACCGCTATGGCATCGATATCGGCAGCGGAAACTGGGATTATGTAAAAATCAATTTTCTCTGGGGGGTTGCTTGTTTTGCCACCCATACCAGCGATCTCTTTGTGGCAAACAGCGATTCCGTCGGTCTCTTCCCCGGTCTGAATGATATCGAAGCGATGTTCTGCCTGAATTATTGCCTGGTTACCCATACGATGGTTGAAATCGCCGGGAAACTTAGCGAAACCGTTCCGGACAATCCGCGTTTGAAAGCATTGAAAAAGGTGACCTGCAATCCGAATAACGGGCAGGAAATCTTTCTGGCTCGCTATCAGTATCGGGATGAAAAGAATACCGTTCCACGCATCCTTTATTTCAAAACTCCGCACTTCAGCATCCTGGAAGAGCAGCCCGGCCTGCCGCTGCGCTCGATCGGCCTGTT
>JBAXYW010000337.1:0-4820 GCA_041670605.1 Lentisphaeria bacterium | reverse complement strand
GGCAGTGACGGCATCGAGCAGGTCTTCCGAGACCCTCCATGCTTTGCCCAAAGCGCTGAAAATCTTATCGCTGAGTGCGGCGGCGGCTTCATCCGATTCGCTTCCCAAGGCATAACAACTGGCTCCTTGTCCAACCATCAGAGGAGTATTTGGCATCACGCGGACGATTCTGCCGGTGGCGAACCATTGTCTCAGCTTGAGAATACTGATTCCTGCGCAGATTGAAATGATCAGTGCGTCGGGTTTTCGGGGGGAGAGGTTTTGTGCAATCGTCTGTGCGACCTGTGGTTTGATCGCCAGAATCAGGACATCGGCTTTTGCGATCAGGGCATCCGGGCTTTCGGCGCAGGGTAAGCCTGTTTTGCTGGTGAACTGTTCGCGGGCGGTCGCGGAAATATCGCAGGCCCAGATGTTGTCATGAGGAAACACGTTTTTTTTCAGCAGGCCGCCGGCCAATGCTGAAGCCATTTTACCGGCTCCAATAAAAAGCAGATTCATACGAGCCACTCTCCTGAACAAAAGCCGTCGACTGGCGAGCCTGACAGCTTGTTTTTTTGGGGGTAGGCGCAAAAGCAGGCACGCTTTTACAGTCCCATTTTTTCTCTCATGTTACAGATGCTTCGTTCCAGGCTGTCAAAGGGATCCATATCTCCGGAATCGCGTTCAACGATGTACCAGTTTACGCCGGCATAACGGCAAGCTTGCACAATGCGTGGCCAGTTCAGGTTGCCATCGCCGATTTCACACATTTTAGGCACCCGGCCTTCGAATTCAAGCGTCATGTCTTTGAAATGTACGCAGGGGATGCGCCCAGCCACTTTTTCAATATAAGCGGCCGGGTCTGCACCACCGCGAGCCACCCAGTGAGTGTCAATTTCAATCCAGACCTCGGGATTCAGTCGGTTGATTAGCAAATCCATGGGGCGTTGGCCATCGACCGGAGAAAATTCATGATGATGGTTGTGATAACCGATGCTTATTCCTGAACCAGCAAACTGTTTTGCCACAGCATTATATCGAGTGATGAAAGTGTCAATAATGCGACGGTTCCAAGCTTCTGTAAAAAAGCCACCGATAGCGGTATATTTGCAATTCCAAAGCTGATGTTCTTCAATGACCCGTGCCGTTTCCTTTTCCATGGTTTCCAGCCCGATATGAGTCGCAGCGCAGAGCAAACCCTCACCATCCAGAATCTTTTTTAATTCAACGGCTTCAATTTTGCCGATGCCGGAGACTTGGATACCGTCATAGCCCATTTTTTTGACCTTTGCGCAGGCGAGAGCAATTTCAGCTGGGGTTTTGCATAATTCCCGCAAAGTATACATTTGTGCTGCGATTAATGCCATGTCCGTTTCATCCTTTTGTTGAGTGAGTTTATTGGTTTCTGCAAAGTAATTGATCAAAATAAGAGATGGTGCGTTTCAGACCTTCCTCCAGATCAATGGTAGGCTGCCAACCTAATTTTTCCTTCGCCATCGTGATATCCGGACGGCGTTGCCGGGGATCATCTTGGGGAAGCGGCTGATAAACAATTTTTGATTTCGAGCTGGTTAACTTGATAACTTTTTCCGCGAGCTCTTTGATGGTAAATTCCTCGGGATTGCCAATATTGACTGGGCCGATGAAATCGTCGTCAGAATCCATCATGCGGATCATGCCCTCAATCAAGTCATCACAATAGCAAAAGGATCGAGTTTGTTCTCCGCTTCCATACAGGGTGAGATCCTGATTTTGCAGTGCTTGGACGATGAAATTTGAAACCACCCGGCCATCATTGGGGTGCATTCTGGGGCCATAGGTGTTGAAAATTCGGATGACTTTGATGTGCAATTTATACTGACGCCAATAATCGAAGAAGAGGGTTTCGGCGCAGCGTTTTCCTTCATCATAGCAGGAGCGGATGCCAGTGCAATTCACTCTTCCCCAATAGCTTTCAACCTGTGGATGAATTTCCGGGTCCCCATAGACTTCGCTGGTAGAGGCCTGCAGGATTTTAGCCTTGATTCGTTTTGCCAGTCCGAGCATATTGATTACTCCATGCACGCTGGTTTTCGTCGTTTGTACGGGGTCGAGCTGGTAATGGATCGGGGAGGCCGGGCAGGCCAAGTTGAAAATTTCATCAACTTCGACGTAAAGCGGAAAAGTAATATTATGTCGGATCAGCTCAAAATGCGGATTATCCAGCAGGTGAATGATGTTGTCCTTGGTGCCGGTAAAAAAATTATCTGCTACGAGGACATCATGGCCTTCTGCGATCAGACGATCTGCCAGATTGGAGCCGAGAAAGCCCGCTCCCCCTGTGATCAGCACCCGTTTTCTGGTCAGTGATTTCATTAGCCTTCGGATTCCTTTGTGAACGTTTGTGTATCAGGGAAAAATTGGAATTCCTAAATATAGCACACTATTAAGCCGATAAAAGAGTGTCAGCGGCATTGACACGTCCGGAAAATCGTTTTCTGGTCATTGGCCAGCCCTTCCAGTTTCTTTTTGTACCGCACTGCTTGCTTGCGCGTTTCCTATAAGGCAGGAGGCTCCCTAGTTGGTTGGGCTGGCTGATTTCTGCGTAACGACGGAAAAAATAGCTTCCCGGATTGAAATTTCAAGTAGAATCATACATTCTCATAGCAAAGTCATAGAGTGTCCATGAAAGTTTTGGATGTTGTCCTGAATCCGTGAAGTCTTAATTTGTTTGGTTACCCTTGGTGCTTGGCAGACCATTTTTTTTTTGACCGACAGCCATCCACACTTCGGTTACTTCACTTTTGGTATTGAGAGTCGTTTTTTTTGCGCTTATGGTGACATCGTTACTTCCTGCCAATGATTTTAAGTGTTCATCCATGGAACTTGAACATAGGAAAACCTTTCGCATTGAAAAGTGCTACTTAGAGGGCATCCAAAAAGGTTTTCCGGGAGATTTTATCCGCAGATTTCGCAGATCAGCGCAGATTTTTTTTATAGTGTGTTTTCCGCCATTCTGTAAACTTGAGTCTTAGAGATCATTTTTTTATGTCATCAAGTGTCTGGTTTTGCGCAGTGAGTGAAACTTCAACAGGAGGATAACATTTCATGTTGCATCCGCCAAAAACACGGCTTTTGCGAAAAATTCAACGATTTTTCTTGAAGGGCTCCAAAATAATCATTAAAATCTGCGTAATCTGCGGACAAAATAATCTTTGATACCGTTTTGGACGGGGTCTAGTTAGTCCAAGAAGCAATGCGTTGGTCTTCATCTTTTCGCTAGGAAGTAGTTTAATGCCCATGTTGCTTTTAACGGTTGAATTGATTTCTTCTGAACATTGATTAAATTGTAATATGACAACTTCTTTGGTGAGTCGTTTTCTATGAATTTTAGGCACTAATAATGTATTATAAGTAAACTGATTGTAATTTTTTCATAATGTTTTTTTGATGGTTTATTTCACGGATTCAGGTAAGAAATTTATGAAAGCAATTCAAGCTTGGCCGTTTGCAAAAAAGACTAAATATTTGGCGTTTGTTGTTCTTGGAACAGCAGTGATAGCCATCTCGTTGTTGCTGGCTGGGGTCGGCTATGCGTGCTGGTATGTTCATAATTACGAGCAGAATGCCAGGACGGATTTATTGCGCCAAGCCGAAGTAATTGCCCGTTCGCTGGATAACGAAGTTATCAGTACTTTCTTGAAACACGAAGCAGAATCATCAAGTCCTGAAATCAGGCAGATACAAAAATATTTAGATACTCTTTCGCGTTATTTTTCTGTCTCCCATTCGATATATCTAATGGGGGAGTGGCCTTCCGGCGAGATCTTCTTTTTGTGCGGTCGTGAATATTCTACTCTGGCAGTTCATAGTACACATTGTAGCCGGCATTTTTACGCTAGGAAGTATTATGAGCAGACCTTGCAGAGTGATACTGGATTGGTGATAGGGCCATTCACCAATCCGGAAGAAGGGCAGTGGGTTTCGGCGCTGACTCCGATTCACGACTGGGTCAGTGGCAGCACGGCTGCATTTCTTGGTGTAGACACAAAGTATGTCAGTTGGCAGAAGCGACTGCGCTGGCCGTTGCTGGGTATTGCACTGCTAACGCTGTTGGCTATTGCTTGTCTGGTAGTCGGGGTATGGGTATATCATCGCCGTTATCGCAAAGATAATGCGCACAGGGCATTTTTTTGGGAGCCGCTATGTCTGGCAACTTTTGGACTGCTTGTGACAATAGCCGGAACTTGTCATATTCAGCAAAGCGAGCGGCAACGGCAGAAGGCGTTATTTTTGCAGGTAGCTAGTCGCAGTACTGAGGATATCGCCAATATTTTTTCTGAAATCAAGATGTCAGAATTAGAAGGCTTGAGTGGGTATTTAGAAACCGTGGAAGATCTTAGCAATGAGAAATTTATTCGTTTCAGCCAGCATTTGGTGAAAAATTCGATGGTCCAGGCATTGGCGTGGGTGCCGGCCGTGCCTGCGGAGACAATTACCGAGTTTGAGGCATCGATGCGTGCGCTGCTTGGGCAGAATTTTGCAGTCTGGCAGTTCAATGCAAATCTGGAAAAAGAGGCTGTATTTGATCGTCCGGTATATTATCCGGTGGCATATTTTTATCCAGCGGAAGGCAAAGAATTCATGTATGGCTTTGACGAAGGCAGTGAATTGCGGCGCGCTGCGGCCTTGAGGACTGCTCTTGAACAGCGTTTGCCGACAGCTAGTGAGCCGCTTTATCTTGCAGACAAAATTGCAACCAATGGCAGGAGCATTGTCACTTTTTATCCGATTTTTGCGATGCATAGTCCAGGTCGTCTACGTGGTTTTGGTGCTGTGTTTTTACGTATAGATAAGCTGTT
>JBAXYW010000336.1:0-4825 GCA_041670605.1 Lentisphaeria bacterium | reverse complement strand
CCCGGCTTTGGCGAGGATTGCTGCCTGGCACAAGGGCCGGAAGGGCTGGCGACGGCGGCTCTTTTTGCTGTGATGAAAGATGATTTTGGTCCGGTGATCAATTTGTATGAAGATTGCCAAACTCAGGTGCCGCTGCCAAATCAGAACCAGGTACAGATATTGATCCAGGGAGGATATCCCATCCATTCCAGGGTGCGGTTGCAGATTCAGCTGGCTTCTGCTACACCATTCCGGCTTAGCCTAAGGATTCCGTTCTGGAGCCGTAAAACCCGGGTTCTAGTTGCGGGGGAAGAATATACTGCTGTGCCAGGAACTTATCTGAGAATTGAACGGATGTGGATGCCTGGCACTGAAATTGAAATGGACTTCGATCTCTCTTTGCGGGTGCTGCATGCTCCGGATGGCAACGGATATGTCGCGCTCCGGCGCGGTCCGCTGGTGCTGGCTCAGGATTCCCGCTTGGGAGACATCGAACGTCCTCTGCCCGGCAATCTGCAGGGACTCCGTCTCGAACCCGAACCGCCACAAGAGGACATCCTTACGATCTTTCGCCTGCCGGATGGCAACCTGTTGTGCGATTACGCCAGCGCGGGAAACCATTTCTGCCCGGATAATACCTTCTGCGTCTGGATGAAAACAACAGATCCGTAAACAAAAATCGAAAGTAAACATCATGATGAAAATTCTAGTCCCCCAAGAACAAGGCATTTATTTAATTGCCGGGAACGAATTTGCCGCTTTGTGGCAGCGAGTTACTGGGAAGAAATTGTCGTTGACTACCAGTGATGATGGCAAAAGCGATTTAATTGTTCTGGGCTCGGATGCGATGAATTCTTTTGCCCATGGCAAAATTGTGGAGAAACAGATCGAGCAATTCGGAATTCGAGCAGATAGTGATGATTTTCAGCTGGTTTCGCTTCCCGACCAGGGGCGAAATCTGCTTTTTATTGCTGCCGGTCGTCCTCGTGCCTTGCTGTATGGAGTGTATCATTTCTTTGAAACTCGCGCAGGCTGTCATTATTTTTGGGATGGCGACCGGATTCCGAAAGCAGGGACGATCGACATCACCGGGCTGAATATCTTGGAAAAACCTCATTTCGAATACCGGGGCTTGCGCTATTTTGCGCACCGCAGTCTGCACCGTTTTCAGGCCGAACACTGGGATTTTGAGGACTGGAAAAAAGAGATTGACTGGATTTTGAAGAAACGTTTCAATCTTTTCATGTTGCGGATCGGTCTTGATGATCTCTTTCAGAAAGCTTTTCCGGAATGTGTATCCTATCCCGGCTATGAAGTGCCCGAGTCCAAGGAGCGTTCCTATGATGACCGGAACCTGTTTTGGCCTTTACAGTATCGCGGCGAACTGCGCCGGAAAATCCTGGCCTATGCGCGGGAACGGGATTTGCTGCATCCCGAAGATGTCGGCACGATGACGCATTGGTATAGCCGTACCCCCCTCGATTATCTGGAAAAAGTCAAGCCGGATTTTTTACCGCAGGCGACGGCGGGCTATAATGAAGAAACGGGTCTGGTCTGGGATATTCGTCAGGAGAAGAACTTGAATGACTATTTTCATTTGACCGAAACACATATCCGGGAATATGGTGCACCAACCCTGTTTCATACCATCGGTCTTGCCGAACGTCGCTGTTATGAGGATCGCGAAGCGAATCACCAGATGAAGCTTTATACGTATCGCCGGATCATTGCCAAGCTGCGCGAAAAATACCCGCATGCTCCACTGCTGATCGCCAGCTGGGATTTCGCCATGTACTGGACGCCTGAAGAAGTGCGCAGCCTGGTGCAGGAATTGAATCCACACAATACGATCATTTTAGATTATACTTCGGAAACTGACGACGAACTGCGGACCTTCCAGAACTGGGATCTGGTCGGTAAATTCCCCTGGATTTTTGGCCTTTTTCATGCCTTTGAACCGAATACTGAGCCGCGGGGCAATTATGAAGTCATCGAAAGACGTCTGCCAATCGCTGCCGAAGACCCGATGTGCAAGGGCATGATCCTGTGGCCGGAATGTTCTCATACGGATACCTTGTTGCTGGAATATCTCTCTGCCAATGCCTGGAATCCAAACAGTGAAAATCTTAAAATCAGTATTTTCCTGAAAAAGTTTTGTGCTGCGCGTTATGATCAGGAGCGCTATCCGGCAATGCTTGCCCTTTGGAAACAGATGCTGCCTTTGATCAAAGCCAGACACTGGAATGGACCCGGAAACCGTACCCATTTTCTGTTTGCAGAAATTTTTTTCCGTCCCTGTGCCTATTTACTTAACTTGGATACCCGCCAGCTTTTCATACACGAACATTATTACCAGATTCTGGAAAAGCTGATGCAATCTGTCCCCGATATTTTCACCAATCTGGCGACGATTCAACCCGAGAAGGACGAAGTATTTATCTGGCGGGATGTCCTTGATCTGGCTCGCACCTGCGCCGCCCGTACTCTGCATTATGGCCTGCTGAAAATGCTCTTTGCTTTTGAACGCTGGCGCAATCATAAAGGTCCAGCAAAAGACGTCCTCGACTTGCTGAACCTAGCTGAAACAATGCTGACTCTGTTTGGGCAACTGCTTGCTGCCCATCCGGATTATTCGATGTATCAATCCCTGCTCCTGCTACAAAAACATCCGGAATGCAATCCGGATTTCGAGAAAACCCTTAAGGGAAATGCGGAAAATGGATATTGCCGATCCTATATCACCGAACTGGTGAATGAAATCTATCGTCCGGAATTGGCTTTGGCAGCCGGTATTATCCGTAAGCGAATCGAACTGGATAATCATGAACAGTTGCTGATCCCAACTGATGAATTGACCGTAGACCTTAAACAAATCGCCGATAAATTCTATGAAAAACCCTTGCAGAAAATGGCTGCGGAGAACAATAAGGCTTTCCAAAACCTGCCTAATACACTGCAAAAACTCGCTAGTTTAAGCAAAAAAATAATTGTTTGAAAATAGCAGCCTCCTTCCGGAAGGGGGCTATACAAGATCCTGCGGCGGTGCGGCGCTCGCAAGCGAGCGCTAACAGAACGGGGACGCGGGCTGGCGGTGTCCGCTAAGTGCTTGGTGCCTGGTGTAAAATTGCTGGTCAGCAAGTTAGGTAATGGCTTTTATCTAGCGTTAGGATTTCTTTTCTCTAGCCCTATAACGTAAGCGTGAGTTATAGAGCGCTGGTGTCCTTGTCGGCATTCCGTATCGTGGTGTGGTTTTGTATCGAAAAGAAGCTTTTTATCTTCGAATTGTTGTTCATACTGCATATGCAAAAAAACGTTAGCGATAAGATAACGTTCAATGATAGAGAGGCAGTAAGATAAAATAAATTCCACATTATATTGTAGCCACACCCTCCGATTTCAGCCCGACCGACCCCAGCCGCCAGCGACCGGCGCAGGATTGCTGCTACGGATTTGAATTTCATCATGAAAGGGGTTATGTTTCAGTTAATCACTTTAAAAAGGAGCCGTGCTGATGCAATCTATTAACCGTTATTTTCGTTTGCCACTTTTGCAGGGTGTCCTGTGGAGTGCGTTTTTTTTGCTGCCTTCCTTGGTTTCGCAGGATATTGAGAGTCTCAACACCGGTCGAATTCTGGTGCGTGAATTCCGGGATCTGGGCGAGCTGGGGAAGGATGTGTTAAGTCTTGCCTGGAGTGCGGATGGCAGGCAGCTTTTGGTTGACAAAATGGTTTCCGGACGCTTTTATGGAATTTTTATTATCGATCTGGCGACGCAAACTATGAAAAGTGTTTCCCAGGGAAGCAATGGGATTGGTAGCGGCATTAATGCCAATAACGCCAGCCCCGCTTGGAGCGGTGATGGAAGATATATTCTGTTTTGTGGCCAGGAAAGCTCAAGCAATAAATTTAATCGGACAGGTCCTGGTTATGGACTTCATAGCAACCTGTGGATTACCGATATGAGCAATGGCGGCTTTCATCGTCTGACAATGAATGGCTTCTCGATGAGTAACCCTAAAGGCACCGTATATCCTTATTTTTCGCCGGATGGCCAGAAAGTGATCTGGACTGCCATCCTGGGGCAGGCTCGCAGCGGTTCTTTTATGGGAAGAAGAGGAATTACTATGGCCGAACTGCAAAGAGATCGAAACGGAAATATCGAACTGGGGAAAAGTCTCGATCTTACCCCAGGAAACCAGCAGGATTTTTATGAATGCTATGGCTTCCTTCCAGATGGCAAAAAAATCTTGATGGCGGCGAATCTGTCTGACCGACAACCATGGTTTGGTATGGATCTTTATTTTCTGGATATTGACAGCAGAGAAGTTCAGCCCTTGACCGAGACGCTTGGTGTCTGGGATCGTTTTGCGGCGCTCTCGCCAAAGGGAGAAAAAATCGTCTGGAGTTCGAGCATGGAATGCACCGTGCCCAGCCTCGGGTCCGGTGGAAAACTCTGGGAAAAATATCTCAGCACGGAACTCTGGATGATGAATAAAGATGGTTCCGGAAAACGCCAAATGACTGGGTTTAACCAACGAAATGCTAAGGAATATACGAAGGTGCGTTCCGTGGTAGGCATGAGTGCTTGGCATCCGAATGGCCGTGAAATCGCTCTGGTATTGCTCAAGGAAGGCCGGAATTATGAACTGGAAAGCTCGGTCATAATCATCGAACTTGACGATGCTTTTACGCCTCCACTCACACCAGTAAAGGCACCTGCAGAACCTGCTGCTACTACGGCTGAGCCTGCTGCTACTACGGCTGAGCCTGCTGCTACTACGGCTGAGCCTGCTGCTACTACGGCTGAGCCTGCTGCTACTACGGCTGAGCCTGCTGCTACTACGGCT
>JBAXYW010000335.1:0-4832 GCA_041670605.1 Lentisphaeria bacterium | reverse complement strand
GAACCCGAATCCTGGCACAGGGTATGCGTGAGGAGGTGCCCGCCTACTTGGAGGCGCTGGGGCTATCGCTGGAAGTGTTTACTACGCCAAGATACAAGTGCAAACCTGTTTTGAAAACCTGATATTGAGGAGAAAAAGAGACAAAAAAATAAGAAAAGGTGGAACTTCAGACTTCCTGACCTCAGAAAAAAAGGGTTTGTGGGGGGCTTGTTTCCCTGTGCCTTTAGGTCATCGTTTTCTGATCAAAATACAAGTTGGACATCAAAATGTTATAGGGAAAACGCTATTGGACATAAACCCTTTTCCTCAAATTTTGTTTTTGGGCATATGGTGTGAATGATAATCAAAATCGACACCATTATTGACAGGCTCTGACTGCGTCTTCGAAGAAAATGAAGAAGCGGATTTTCTCTATGAAAACCTAATTAAGACACATAACCATAGGCAGCTTTTTATGGTACCCGTGGGTGACAGATTTAGCGCCAATTTGAGTTGCCATTGACATATGGAGTCAGAAATCTGAAATTACCTCAGTTTAATGCTTTAAAAAGTGAGAAATGTGGGTTTTAACGCATCTAATTTTCAGACTCTCAAGATACCTTACTCTCAAATACTTGCACCTATTTACCCTCGTAGAGTTCCAGTGCCGTTGCCATGATCCTCCATCCCTCTCTCGTGACGATCCAGTGTGAGGCAGAAAAGATTGTCCTTTTTTTGTGCTTCCATGATTAGTGTTTATTAGTGTGCGTTCGTGGTTCCAAATGTTTTCCCGTCATTCTGCGTTTCTTGGGGGAAAAATCCAAGTAAATCAAGCCAGGCGCCGGGCAGTTGATGTTTTCCCCATCCAGCGCGCTTTGTGATGACTTCCGCAAATCCGTACTCTTTTAGATGGGGACAAAGCGGAAGAATGTTTTTTTCTAAATCGGTCCGTAGATCAGTTTCGGTTCAACAATTCGACTTCATATAGTTCAATATTCTTGAAGTCGCGAGGTTTTTTGCAAACAAAATTGATCCGGACCTTAACCGTTCTCTGGGTTTGGGGGAATTGCAGTTCCAGCAGGTATTTCTCTTCTTTGCGGTTTTCCGGTTCTGGAGTCTGCCACTCGCCCCTTTTCCAGATTTGCACGCTTGCTCCCGCGAATCCGGCGCCATGAATTCTAACCAGATTGAATTCGGGAACCATGACCGGGAACGATAATTCATACCAGGGTTGCTGATCCCAGATTGGCCGCCAGGCAAGATCATCGGTAATGCCATTGATCAGCAGAGAGCGCTGAAAGGCCATGCTGAGATTGGGATCATAAGTCGAGGCGCCGACTTCGACCTCCGAATACTTATTCAGCAGCAGATTCCCATTAGCCAGCCGGGCTTTCTCCGCCGCCAGATATTTCTCCCGTACCATTGGGATGGATTCCAGTCCGTCATCTAGTTTCCGGGATGTCAGAATCAGTACTTGGAAAGGTGCCAGCTTTATCGCAAAACCACCTTGGCGGAGGGTCTGCTCCCCTTCTTCGCAGAAACGTAGTAGCGATGGAATTTTTTGCAGAGACGGCGACTGCAGCTGTACGGCTTGGGAGGCTGGAGAAACGTTCGCCAGAATCAACAGCAGAACTCCGTCATGCTGCAGAAGACGCCCTTCGACCTCTGGATTGCTGACGGACAGAGGCAGCAGTGAGGTGGAGGTCAGCCACGGAGCCAGATGATCAAAGGCAAAATAAGTATGATCATAGGCCGCCGCCAGTCCATGATTAGAGATATATTCATGGTGGATATAAGGCATCAGCCCTTGGCCGCCGGCGGCAGCCATACTCCACAGGATTGAGCGCGCTTCATCAAATGAGGCATAGATTGGCTGCTCTTTGCTGGCAGCGAACGCCGTCGGGCAGAGCATCGCCACTTTATCTTTTCGACCGGAATCGGTGATTTCATGAATCATTTTTCGGCTGGCGCTGACAGGTCGGTCGTAGATCCGCTCCCCCTCTTTGTTATAACGGGGGTTAATATATGGGTGTGGTGCCATGATATCACAAGCCGACAAATAGTTTGCTGGCGATCTGGAAATTATCAACACCGGATGCACAGGATCCAATTCCTTGATAAAGTCATACTGATATTTCAGCCAGATTGGGGAAATTCCCCGGCATTCCGGTTCGTCGCAAAGATAATAGAAATCGAATTTATCATTGTTACGGTTCTTTTCGATGCGCTCGCGTATTTTCTCCAAGAGTTCCGGGGATGGCCTGACATCGAAGGTTCCCTCTTTGCTTTCAATCCCCTTGATCAGGCGCCCAGCTTCCACCCCGACCCAGCCCCCTGAGTTGTACGGCGTGCGGCTGTCAATCGTGGGGTATTTATCCAGGTATTTCTTGCTCATCAGCCAATTGGATCCATACCATCCAAGGTGGAAGGTCGCTTTGCCATTGACAATTAAACGGCCATCTTCCACCCAGAGCATTTTTGCTTGTTTTTCCAGAACCCGTACAGTGGTGTTGATTTTCTCGGCACTGCCATCCGGTGCCGTCAGCTCCACGCTTACTTCGTGAACTCCGGGCGACAAATTCTGCTGGAGATCAAAAAACGCCTTGCCGTCTTTGACCGGTAAACTATAAGTCTGGCTACCGATGCTCATACGTACGGTCTCAACACCGGACTTGTTGACCGCCACCATACCGGATATCCGATTTGTCGCCTGGCCGGGGAAATAGCATTGGGAATATTGCGGATAAGTAAAAGACAGTCTCAGAGGAGCATAATCAAGGATCACCGGATATTTCCGGCCATACAGCATCTGCTTTCCCTGCCAGAGCCTGACCGTCAAATGCTGCCGCCCCAGCTTCTTGAACTCCACCTTGGGAAAGGTGAAGGAATATTGTTCACGACCGGACAATTCGACATCGCGAATCACCGTTTCCCGCAATGCATCGGCACTGACTTCCAGACGCCCCTGCAACTGCAATTGAGGCAGAGCAGTGAACTCAATCTGGAGTTGTCCCAGCGTCAATTCAGCAGAAAGCTGCGACGACAGCTCGGCTGTCACTGAGGTCACGCGGAGATCCTGCATCGGCTGTTTTTTGGGGAAGCCGCTAACTTTCCGGAAGTTTTTAGGTTCCGGGAATCTGCGTTCCAAGACGCTCCATGAGCTTAATTCCTTAACCGGTTTGCGGTCGCGGCAAATATTGAGCAACCAAGTGTCACTCCATTGTGCTGCGGAAGTCATATAGAAAGCCCAGAGCGGCAGACGCATTTCTATAGTCCAGGAATCCTTGCCCTTCCCGGTTGCCACTTCATACAGCGGCGCAAATGGGTCCGGACGGATATTCCCTCCTTCGGCTGTGAATTGCTGCCAGGTACCGCCACCAGCGCCGATGACGAACTGGTAAAAATTCTCCTGCAGGCCGCTGGGGGATAGAAAGATTTCGACCACGTCATCGACCCAGGGATTGCCGGTAGCGCTGCTTGTCGCTGATCTCAATTTCTCGATAAAAGGTTCCTGACAGGTCACCCCGAAATAGATGGCCTGAGCATCGACAAGGACGACAAAAGCAGTATCGGCAGCCGGCGCTCCTTTTTGCGGAGGAGTTTGCAGAAAGGAAAAATTTTTCTGTGTTTCCGTCTGGGTCCAGCTTTTTTCGTTCAATTTGCCGTCAATCGATATGGGTCCATTCACTTTCCCAACCGAATACCCCAGCAGACTTACGCTAAGCCCCCAAGATGTCAGAGCAACCAGTAAACTTACTTTTTTCAACCAATTTTTCATCTTATCCTCCTGTTTAGTAAATTGAAAAGGCTTTATTTTTTACCGCTGATCTTGTGCTATTGTGAACGTCTTCCTTTACCGCCGTTTCAGCCGACTGAGCATGCCCTTGCCGTGGGAAAATCAGGCGGGACGACATCAGTAGAAATGCCCCCCCGGCCTTCCTATTCAGGGATAATAGGGATAATTGATGGTACCCCAGACCGGAACCTTGAGAGATCCTCCCAGAACAATGCCTTTCAGCAGAATCGTTCCGCCGGCGATATGTTTTTTCTTGGGAGAAACCGGAGCCATGGACTTGACGGTCACGGTCGCGCTCCAGATTTTCTGCTCGTCATCTTCGGGTTTCAATTGCAGAAAATGATTGTTATTCAATCGAGCTTCATTAATTTTGTAATGATCGAAAAACCGGATAGAGGCATCTTCAGCCGGGTTTTTCAGGCACATGGTAAACTTCAGAATATCTCCAGGCCCATACTGTTTTTTCTCGCTGAAAGCGCTAGAATGCAGCTCCAGATAGTTATCCGGCTTTTTAACCATTTTCAGATAAGCAAAATTCAGCTGCAAGTTATAAATATAGAGTAGAAAAAGCGCCTGCGAGTCAGGTAACGACAAAAGCGGATGGTCATAAAGATGAACGTTGTAAATTCCCAGTTTAGGATAGGTTATCTGCCCCAGAATAAACACCATTTTACCATCCACTTTAGGATAAAATGACCAACTTCGGTAACCCGGCAGCGTCTCAAAACCGGTAATCTGAAACGTCAGCCAGGGATATTCGGGCGAGACCGGCAGATTACGATAGGTACTGTTGCCTTGCAGCTCCGGCGTTTTGCCGATGCTGAATCCGCCTTCGGGCAAGGATTGGATGGATAACAGGCGACAGTTCCAAGCCTCTGGATTGCCAATTTCTGAAACCTTGATATTTTTGCCATCTTCAAGCCAGAGAGTGTTGTCATCCGGATAAAGCAGCATTTCGGCCTGAATCGCGAAAATGAGACTCATCATTATGAGAACTGTCATCCGCCTCATCATATCTTCCTTTCAAGATTTACTGCAGGCGTCCCCGTTTATGGGG